>DASQNU010000253.1:0-68938 GCA_035644815.1 Bathyarchaeia archaeon
AGATCTGCAGCACTTCTTCTCCGCCGAACTGATGCTCCATCATCTCTTGCCAGCGTGTCTGTGAAAGGTTTTCGTCAAACAGTAAACGTGGTTGTGCAGCTGCACCCGCCAAGCTCGTCATCAGTAGACCCACTAGCGCAATCTTCAGACCGCCTTTTTTATTGACGAACCCAGCCGCAAAACGTGACAATGCTGCTCCGGCACTTAACTGCCCAGCTGAAGGGAACAGTGCAAACAATCTACTTGCACCGGGAACCGCCCCCGTACTGACGGCAAATCCAGCTCCAGCTACTCCTAACAATAGCGCTGTAAAGAAACCGACTCCTGCGAGTGTTTCACCCTCTTTGTTCTTCACGAGCCCCAAAAGAAATTCCCAGAGAGAAAACTCCTCATCGGGGTTTCCCGACAGCTGTCCATTTGCACCAGTCGGATCCGTACCATCCAATTGATCGCCCGATTGATCCCATCTCACCTTTTCCCAATCCGGCGGTGTGATCACAGGATTATACTTGGGCGGTTCGTATTTCGGGACAAAGTAAGAAGGTGCATCCGCCATTGCGGATAGCGGAAAAGCTAAAAGAAAGATCAAAAGAAAAGATAAGATACCAATTTGTATACGATGATGAGACTTTTTCCCCACAACTACTCCCCCTACATCCAGCAGCGTTGCCTTTTTCTCTAGAACATACAAGCACGCAGTTTTCTCTATCGTGGAATTTACAACCTAAAAATTGCCATAATTTTATCCTCAGATTAGTGAACCATATATTACCAAAGGATGGAATCATTCCTTTTTCCTTACTTTTCTACTAAGACCATGACATAAGAACCTGGATTTAAGTAGGCGAAAAGTCTCGAAATCGATTTCCCTTTTCGGCACATAAGCATACAGCAGGGTACCAATAAAAGTTGGTACTCTTTTTCTTTAAGACCAGATCGTAATATTAGACACAAGGAAATCACTCAAAAAGGTGTGGTCTTATATGGCTCTTATTTATTCCCTCATCAAAATGTTTCTTCTGCTTTGGTTCCGTCCTCGCATCCATGGCCTGCATAAAATTGATCTTTCTGAACCATCCATCATCGCTCCAAACCACGTTTCCCTGCTGGATGCGGTGCTCCTGTCCTTCTGCCTCCCGCGTGAAGTGACGTTTGTGGCGAATACGGACATCGCGAAAAAGTTCGCCTTCTTCATGAAGTTTCGCAAGCATGTCACGGTCGATCCGATGAATCCCTACTCGATCCGCCATATGCTGCGCGTCATCAAAAACGGCGAATCGATTCTCATCTTCCCGGAAGGTCGTATTACCCGGACTGGCGGACTGATGAAAATGTACAGTGGGGTCGGGTATCTCGCTCTTCGCACAGGCGTGAAAGTGTATCCGGTTATCATTCAAGGTCTGGAACGCTCGATTTTCTCTTATCTGAAAGGAAAGCTGCGTCTCTCCTGGTTCCCAAAAGTGTCGTTCACGGTCGGTACACCTTTTTCTCTGCAGCGCAAAGAAAACCAATCCATGAGAGAGCAAAAAGCAGCTGCCAGCGAACACATCCTGAAAACGATGCAGCAAGAGCTGTTTGAAGCACGGATGAAAGATGACATCAATCTGTTCAACGAAATTCAAGAAGCTTCTCGGATCCACGGCAGTAAGCAAATCATCGCCAAGGATCTAACATCAGCCATCAATTATCGGACACTCTTGATCGGCAGCTATCTGCTCGGTGACAAGCTGCAAGCAAAGCTCGCTTCCCAGCAAACCGTCGGCGTGCTGCTGCCCACATCAGTTGGTCATCTGGTTACCTTGGTCTCTTTGTTTCGCATAGGCATCACCCCGGCGATCTTGAACTTCTCGCTAGGCATCCGTTCCCTGCTCGATTGCTGCGAGACAGCCGGCATCAAGACAATCCTGACTTCCCGCGTATTCATCGAAAAAGGGAAGCTGGAGCATGTGGTCGCAGGACTTGCGGAAAACATGGAAATCGTGTATCTGGAGGACCTGAAAAACTCGGCAACAACTGGAGATAAACTGTCTGCACTTGTGAAGTATGCAACCAAGCAAAAGTCGCAAGCGACAACCAACGAAGTGATTCTGTTTACATCCGGCAGCGAGAGCAAACCAAAAGGTGTGGTGCTCACACACCGCAACCTGTACGCCAACATCCAACAGGCAAAAAGCGTAATCGATTTTACTCCGAACGACAGGCTGCTGAATGTATTGCCGATGTTTCACAGCTTTGGCTTGACCGCGGGCACGATGCTGCCGATGCTTACCGGAATTCCGGTCTATCTGTATCCGAGCCCGCTGCATTACAAGATCATTTCCGAGCTTTGCTACGATCAAAATATTACGATCATGTTCGGTACTTCTACGTTCTTGGGCGGTTATGGAAAAATGGCGCATCCATACAACTTCTACTCCCTGCGCTATGTGTTTGCAGGTGCGGAAAAATTGAAGTCGGATGTGCGCCAAATGTGGATGGAGAAATTCGGGGTACGAATCTTTGAGGGCTACGGTGCTACCGAGACCGCTCCAATTCTCTCGCTCAACACCCCGCTGGCCAACAAACAAGGAACAGTCGGCCGACTCTTGCCCGGTGTGGAGTATCAGCTGGAGACGGTAGACGGCATTACATCAGGCGGTCACCTGCTCGTAAAAGGTCCGAATGTGATGAAGGGCTATCTGATTCACGGCCAAGGCTTTGTCCCTGCGGATGAATGGTATAAAACGGGCGACCTGGTCTCTGTAGACGAAGATGGCTTCGTGATGATCCAATCTCGACTGAAACGTTTTGCCAAAATCGGCGGTGAGATGATCTCGCTCAATCTCGTCGAGGAGCTCGCGACACAATGCTTCGGCCACTCTGATTTTGCAACAGTCTCGATTCCTGACGCACGTAAAGGGGAACGCATCCTCCTTTACACCACAGACGAGACAGCCAGCTTGCCGAAATTGCGTGCTTATTTGGCCGAAAAGCAATTTACGCCTTTGCTGCTTCCAGCTGCGATCCGCACGCTTGATTCTCTGCCGCTTTTGGGCAGTGGCAAAACCGACTATGTCACACTGAAACAAATAGCCGAAAAAGGTGGCGAATAAGCATGAACATGCGATTAAAACCGCTGCAAGCTCTATACTTTACACAGTTTCTCTCGGCCTTCGCCGATAATATGGTCCTGTTTGTCATCGCCAATCTGTTGACGGACAACGGTTTTTCACCCGCATCACTTGCACTCGTATCCATGTCATTCTTTCTTCCTTATATCGTATTGGCGCCGATCGTCGGGCCGTTTGCCGATAAGCACGCGAAAAGCGTCGTACTGGTCACAGGCAATCTGATCAAAGCGCTTGGTGTACTCATTCTAATCCTGATCGATCATTCCAGCATTGTGATGTTGATGCTTTGCTACTTTACCGTTGGTGTGGGAGCGGTTGTTTACTCCCCTGCCAAATACGGGATCCTGCCTGAGCTGACTCGCAATGAAGATGAGCTGTTTCATGCAAATGCACGCATTGAAGCGTATACGATCATCGCCATCTTGCTCGGGATTGGCGGCGGCGGTGCGATTGCATCCATCACCTCTGCGGCTGTCTCCTCCTTCTTCTGTCTGGCTCTCTACATGCTGTCTGCTGGGATGACCTCATTCATTCCACGGATGGAGGGCAATCAGTCGATTCGTTACAGCGTGGAAACGCAAAACTTTTTCGCTGATGTACGCAAGCTGTTTGCACGACCTGAGACGAATTTTTCCTTGATTGGCACTGGGGCGTTCTGGATGAGCTCCGCTGTCCTGCGCGTCGCGGTTATCGCTTGGATTCCCGTCGCATTGCACATTGATCCGAAAGACATGTCCGTGTCGCTGATTCTGGCGACGACGTCCATCGGGATTATCATCGGCGCGTTTCTAGCTCCGAAGCTCGTTCCGCTCAGCCGGTTTACACGATCCGTCTTGTATGGCTGCTTTATGCTCGTCCTAATTCTGTTGTTTCCATGGTTCCATTTCACCACCATCGCGATCCTGTTCCTCTTGACGGTAGGTTTTATGGGCGGCGTCTTTATCGTCCCGATGAACACAGTGCTGCAAGAGGAAGGGAAAAAGATGGTCGGGGCAGGGAAAACGATCGCGGTGCAAAACTTTGTGGAAAACATCTTGATGCTGGTCGGCTCCGGGGTCTACTATCTGATCGTCTATGCAGGAGTGTCGATCTCGAATGCAATCATGGCACAAGGGCTGCTCTTTTCCCTCTTCCTGGTCTACCTACTGGTGCAGTCGAAAAAAATGAAACGCATACAGCATGGCGTCTAAGCCTGCTAAACGAAAATAAGAGCCTCGCTTACACCAAGCTTGTGTAAGGAGGCTCTTCTTATTATGACAGTCCCGTGACGGCTCCGTTTTCGTCCAATCGAATCGATTCGGCTGCGGGGCGCTTCGGCAAGCCAGGCATTGTCATGATATTGCCTGTAAGCACGACGAGAAAACCTGCGCCGGTCGAGATGCGGATCTCGCTGACATGGATGGTAAAGTCAGTGGGAGCGCCGAGCTGATCGGGCTGATCGGTGAAGGAGTAGGGCGTCTTGGCCATGCATACAGGCAAGTGCGAGAGGCCCATCTGCTCTACCTTTTTCAGCATTTTTTCCGCCGCTTGGGAATAGGTTACACCTTTGCCGCGATAGATCTCCTTGACGATGGTTTCGATCTTTTCTTTCGGCGTTTGCCCCTCTTCGTAGAGCATGTGGAAGGAGCTTGTCGACTCGGCAGCATTCACAACCTTTTCTGCCAGCTCCGTACCCCCTTGGCCTCCCTCGGCCCACACTCTCGAAAGAGCTGCAGGTACTCCTAGCGTCTCGCACATCTGGATAACTGCTTCGATCTCGTCTGCTGTATCCGTCGCAAAATGATTGATCGCGACGACAGCAGGGATGCCGAACTTCTGCAGGTTTTCCACATGCCGCTTCACGTTTTCAAAGCCTCTTGTCAGTGCTTCTTTGTTTTCCAGATGCAGGTCTGCTAGCTTGATGCCTGCGTTATATTTTAAAGCGTTAACCGTAATGACCACTACCGCTGCAGCTGGAGTAAGTCCGGCTTGACGGCATTTGATATGGAAAAACTTCTCCGCACCGAGGTCCGCGCCAAAGCCCGCTTCCGTTACGACATAATCCGCCAGCTTCAATCCCAGCTTGGTGCCGATCACACTGCTGCAGCCGTGAGCGATATTGGCAAAAGGTCCGCCGTGCACCAGCACCGGGGTTCCTTCAATCGTTTGCACCAGATTGGGCTTCAATGCTTCTTTCAGTAGGACGCACATCGCGTCTACCGCGCCGATCTCGCTGGCGGTCACAGGCTGGTCGTCCATGTCGTAGCCGATGATGATCTTGCTGATCCGCTCGCGCAAGTCGCTGCTGTTTTCACTAAGGCAGAGAATCGCCATGATTTCCGAAGCTGTGGTGATCACAAAACCGTCTTCGCGGGTCTGCCCATTTCCGTCGCCGAGCCCGATGACGATATTGCGCAGGGGACGGTCATTCATATCCATCGCCCGCTTCCAGACGATCCTTTTCGGATTGAGGCGTTTTGGGTTGCCGTGGTGGATATGGTTGTCGATCATGGCAGCCAGTAGATTGTGCGCAGAGGTAATCGCGTGAATATCCCCGGTAAAATGAAGATTGATGTCTTCTGCCGGGAGGATTTGCGCCTTTCCGCTTCCTGTCGCTCCTCCTTTCATCCCCATGCAAGGGCCAAGGGACGGTTCACGCAGGGCGGCGATTGTCTTTTTACCCAACACATTCAGTGCTTGTGAGAGCCCGATGGTTGTCAAGGTTTTGCCCGCACCAGCCGGATTGGGATTCATCGCTGTGACCAGGATCAGCTTGCCATCTTGATTGCCTTTTACCTGTTCCCAGACGTGGTTGCCTAGCTTTGCTTTGTAATGTCCGTATAGTTCTACATCTTGATCGCCTAGACTGAGCTGCTTCGCTACTTCCATGATTGGTTTCATTGACGTGGCTCCCCCTTGTGCAGGCACAGATTTTCCAAACACATTGTACCATTTGTAGGAAAGTACGAATACCAATTCAGGCTATGTATTGCTGATCGATATATAACGACTTATGATAAAGACACCGCAGCTCTCCGAGTATCGCGGCCGTTTACCTAAAATGAAGGAGTGATGTTATATGGCACATACATACAAGCAATGGAAATGCAAAGAAGAAGGTATCCAACTCGCAAAAAGGACGTGTTTGTATGTTAAATGGGGTACAAATTCGGAGTCGAATGAGTGACTCGGAGATCGAGAAAGTTCTTGAACTCGCCCATCAGTGCAATCAATTCGAGCACATTCATTTGGATGTCACTTTAAATATCTCCATGCTGCGCAACCGCAACGGCAGCGAGAACCATGATTTTTTGTATTATGTCGATGATAAGCTGGTTGGGTTTCTCGGCATGTATTTCATCTCAAGTGAGGAAGAAGTAGAAATATCGGGGATGGTACACCCTGAACATAGAAACCAGAAGATTGCGTCTACCCTTTTGGCAGAAGCAAAGGCGCAGTTGGCGATAAAAGGCCTGCGGCAGCGGCTCATCGTCTGCGATCATTCTTCCGCCTCTGGCCAGCAATTTCTAAAAGCGATCGGAGCAACGTATCGGTTTTCCGAGTATAGCATGAACCTTGTAGACAGCCCGCCGCCTAGCATGCCGAACAAGAAGCTGAAGCTGCTTCCCGTGCACCCCGCTGATACCACCGATGTGATCCGAATCCTCATGGAAAGCTTTGGTGATACGGAGCAAGAAGCACGTGGGCTCGCAGAAAGAAATTCGGCAGGTGGGGATCATCAAATGTATATAGCAAAGGATGATACACTGCCCATCGGGACAATCACAGCATCTAAAGATGGTGATGATGTATATATCACCGCTTTTGCCGTACACCCCACCTACCAAGGAAAAGGATACGGGCAGCAAATTCTCACACAGTGTATCGAGCTCATTTGCAAGGAAGAGAATGGCCCTATCAAACTGGATGTCCAAACGGAAAACTCCAAAGCTCTCGGTTTGTATAAAGCATGCGGATTTCGAGAAATTGCCGCTTATGATTACTATTCTTTTTAGAACTTAGACCTGAAAATCCACAGGGGATAACCCTTGTGGATTTTTTAAATCTCGCTATTTTTCCTACATGATCAATTCATGCAAAAAATCGGAAAAGCTGTACAATGTATGTTAAAATATACCGCAACAGGTAAATATATAGGAGTTTGATATGGACATGAGCGGAAGAGTACTGGAAGAAGAAACCCTGCATGAGGAAAGGGTAAACAGACTTTACACGTTATTCAAAGCAGAAAAATATGAAGAAGTCATTTCACTTTCATTAGACCTAATGCGGGATGATCCGGATGACTGGGATGCCTTACATATGCAAGCCCGCTCCTTTCTCTTCCTGCGCCAATACGCGGATGCCGAATCCTGCATCAAGCAAATCCTGGCGGCCTATCCGAATGAAGAAAGTGGACTCGAACTGATGGGCGATCTTTGCTCTGCCCGGGGTGAGTATGACAAAGCAGCAAGCTTTCATGAGCAGTGTATGGAGAAAAACCCGGAAGAACCTAACTATCGCTTGGACTTTGCAAGGGCCCTCTATAATGGCAGAGATCCAGATAATGCGTTCATCCGCTGGCCGCGGGCACGTTTAACATCTGAGCACGTGTCACGGATCAGCAAAGCGATCGATCATCTTCTCGAGGCAAACCAGCTGCGACCGGAACATGATGGGCAATATCGATTGCTCGGTCAATGCTACCAAACGCTTAGCAAACCTGTTGAAACCTTCGATTGTTATCAGACTGCCCTCGTCTTGAATCCGACTTTAGCGGAAAATCATGTCTACATGGCCTATCATTACATCAATATGGGCGATTTGCGTTCAGCCAGAAGTCACATTGAGCAGGCGTTAATGTTGGATTCCGAACATGTCGGGGGCCAAAACATGCTAGAAATCCTGGTCGCGAATGAGCAAGATCCCAAAAGGTACTACCGTTTTCTGGTTGAGTACCATGGGCTGCTCTGTTCTTTCTATCCAAAGGACCCTGAAAACTGGCTGAGGCTGGTCCGTACGAAGCTCGACTATGGAAAGGACCAGCCGGTAAAAGAACTGAAGGCATATTTAAAACTGAAGCCTGAAGATTGGGAAATGCAGTTTGCTTACGGCAAAGTGTTGTACGAAGACAAACGTTACTTCTCAGCCATCCGACATTTTAAGCAATTAGATCGTTTGAATCCCGGAAATATACATATACAAGGTTGGTTACAGACGCTTTCCAACGTTAATAAAGCAAAGGCTTGCTTCCACGCCTTGGGTAGATCGCTCTTTCGGGGCTTCCTTATTTTCCCGCTGAAATCCATCTACCTTTTGATCCTCTTGCCAATATTGTTGAAGTTGCAAAAAAACTCGGCAAAAAAATAACAAGTAGCAGAACATCTTTGAAGCGGAAAGGTAGGAATTTGCTTTGGGGCAATCATCATTTTATCAAGCTCTGATTGATCTATGTGAGCGTTACCTGACAGAAAAATGTTACGCGGGACTCATACCTCCGAAAGTGGAAAAACGGATAAGGGAAAAGTTCAATATTCCCGATGATGAGGTACTGCTCGCTTTTTTTGATTTTACGATTTTCAGCTATGCGAAGGATGGCTTCGCTGTTGGCGCAAATGGTCTGTATTGGCGGGAAACGTGGACAAACACCTTTCTCCCTTGGTCAAAAATCGTGAATGCTTCCAACATTCACATCCAAAAAGGAAGGCTGTGTTTTCAAGACAATACCAATTTCAGTACGGCTGGATGTCCGCTGGAAGAACGAACATTAGTAGAGTTGCTAACTTCCATACGCGATACGATGCGCCCCTTCATCCAAGCGAAATCCGATGCCGTACAGAATGAAAACGAGCAAGATTCGTTTGAAGAGGCTCTCCTGCGAGTATGCGAGTCCCATATCAAAAGCAAAATCTATCTCACCCCCCTACCTGAGGCACTTTCCAAAAAAGTTCACTCTTCCTTTTCCATTGAGCAGGATATTGAGATTCTGGTCTATTTTGATTTCACTTTCTTTGGAAAAGGCAAACAAGGGGTTGTCTTTACGAAAGACGGTTTTTATTGGCGGGAATTATCTTCGACCATTTTTGTATCATGGCTTCGCCTAGGCACGACCGCAGGCATACATAGCGTAAAGGATTCGGTTATTCTTGACTCGGGACTGAGCCTGTCTTGTCTGAATGGCTCCTTGAAAGCAGATGAATGGGTCCAGTTGTTGCAAGAAATAAATGAGCTTCCACAGATGAACACGCTGCATGAGGAATCGGAAGCACTGGCAAATTCTTTTGATGGGACTGCCTCTCAGGATTCCCCCATGGATGATCTTCATCAAGCTGTCCGACATATCTTGCGGTCCTACGATGGCGACAACATCTACAAAAAGGGCATCCCTGATACCCTGATGGAGCGAGTGCGCAAATCGTTTCAAGTGTCAGCAGAGTTGGACATTTGGGCTTATTTTGACTTCTTGGTCTTCAGCAAAGGAAAAGATGGGGTTTTGATTACCGAGCTTGGCATTCACTGGCGAATCCCTTTTGATGTTGCTTTTATTCCATGGAGCCGTCTCCCACGCTCCGAGTTCCGCCTATTGCCTGAACACAACAAGATCCTTTTGAACGAAACCACGGAGCTGCCACTCCACGGCAGCGTGATACCGTTGCGCGAGTGGTACGATATCTTGTTGGCCTTGCAAAGCTTGCCTCATCTAAACAAGCTTCAAGCAACCATTGTGACGGATTACCCGGAAGTGACCCATCCCCTTTTCGATGAGGATTTCGTGGAAGTGATTTGCCGTGCTCACCCTTTCTTGGACAAGCTGACGGATTACGCGCTTGGAGAGCAGTCACAGCCTGTCATCCGCCGTCTGTTTGGGATTCCCGATTCCGAGCGATTAGTGGCGTATAAGGACAGCAGATCAGGCAGCCGTGGTGAATATGGAATCGCCGTCACAGGCCGAGCGATCTGCATCAGAAACAAGCCTGATTCCAATCTGTGTCCTTCTCTCTATTTGCCTTTGGCTGACTTGCATGAACGCAGATTTGAATTACGCCACAAATCTGTATTTCTCGGGGATGAAGAAATCTATCAAGGAAACGGCAGCCCTTCCATATTGCCATGGCTGCAGGATCTCCAATTATATGCCGAGTCGTTGAAAGCGGACGAGTTTCCGGTTCAGTACCCTTTTGATCCCGCGTACGCTACACGTTGGAATCTGCCGGTACAAAATACGGATGACGAGCGTTGGATTGTTGCTGAAGATGGCATGCTGCGCGGGATCTATGGCACCTCTGAGCTCCAATGGGCTGCAGAAACTGGACAAATGGCGTTTGAAAAAACGAGCGTGTGGAAAAAAGGATGGTCGAACTGGCAAACGGTTCAGAACGCTGGTTTTCTCGTAACGAACTGACAAAGAGAGGATAGAACCCAATGGATAAACTCTTATTTTTCAAGCGGATGGCCGAGCAGCACCCTGAAGACGCCGAGGCCGAGTACTGGTTGGCAAAAGAATATGCAGAACGCGGGCAATGGATTGATGCGATTGGAAAGTTCAGTGCGGGCTTGGCTATTTGCACGGACGATCGCCTACGAGCAGCCCTGATCAGCGGACTGACGGAAGCGACAGCCTCCTTGCGCGGTGGAAATACGGGAGGACAAGCGGTACCTGCAGACGCCAATAGTCAAGATCGGCATGCGGGAGAGGCCGATGGATCTGAGCAAGAAGAAGATGACGGCGAATCCCTGGATGAAGATGATGATTTCGAAGACGAGGACTTTGAGGAAGATCTCCATACCGATGAAAAGCAAATCAGTCAACCGCTCGCCTTTGCAAATTCCTCCATCGGCTTACAAGTGCTTGACGGCGGGAAAACACAAGCTGCACCAGCCTTGCAGGTAGCCAATAAAGTGACGTTTGCCGACGTTGCCGGATTAAAAGATCTCAAGAAGACGATTCAGCTGCGAATTATCAGTCCTTTTCAAAATAAAGACCTCTTCTCGAAATTCCGCAAAAAGGCAGGCGGTGGTGTGCTTTTGTACGGCCCTCCTGGATGCGGTAAAACCTTTATTGCCAAAGCTACGGCTGGAGAATGCCGAGCCGCCTTCATTCCGGTGCAAATTACCGATATTCTTGATAAATACATCGGTGAAAGCGAAATGAAATTAAAAAATCTGTTTGACAGGGCGCGGTCGCAAAAACCTAGTGTCATGTTCTTTGACGAGATCGACACCATCGGACTTTCCCGCAGCCAATCCTCTTCGCACATGCGAGGATTGATTGATACCTTCCTCTCTGAGATGGAAGGAATCGACACCAATACCGATCAGGTGCTGATCATCGGCGCTACCAATATGCCTTGGGATGTCGACTCAGCGCTGAAACGTCCTGGCCGGTTCGATCAGCTTGTCTTTGTCGCTCCTCCTGATGAAGAGGCACGTGAACAAATCTTTCAATTAAAACTGGCTGGCCGCTACACCGATAAAATCGATACGCATCTGTTGGCAAGCAGAACCGAGTTTTTCTCCGGTGCCGATATCGAAAACCTGTGTGAAAGAGCTGCCGAACGGGCACTGAGCGAGATTCTCGAAACGGGGGTTGAACGCCCGATCCTCATGACTGACTTTGAAGCATTATTTGATAGTGTGCGTCCTTCTACGTTAGAATGGCTACGTACGGCAAAAAACTATGTAAAATATGCGAATCAATCGGGCGTCTATAATGATGTGGAAGACTATATGAGAAAGTATGGACGACGGATTTGATCCGGGCCGTCTGGGGGGAGTCCTATGAAACTAGCAGAAGCACTGGTTTTACGAGCAGATAGTCAGCGCAAGGTCGCTCAACTAAGACAAAGACTCGAACGTGTGATGAAAGTTCAAGAAGGGGAGCAGCCTGCAGAACAACCGGCAGTGCTGCTTGATGAATTGAAGCGTACGCTGGAGGAACTGACTAAGTGGATCCAAAAGATCAACCGAACAAACTCGCACTCACCCTTTGATGCAAACATGAGCTTAGCGGATGCACTGGCGGAGCGAGATCGGCTCATGCAGCAACGAAATATACTTAGCGAGCTGCTGGAAACAGCCTCGATCAAACAAGATCGGTATAGCCGGTCAGAGGTCAAGTTTTATAACACGATCAACGTTATCGAAATGCAAAAAGAAGTGGATGACCTTTCGAAAAGATTCCGTGAGCTTGATTTTAAGATTCAAGAAAAAAATTGGCATACGGAATTGCTGGAAGATTAATCAAGTTGGTAACCGTCCATTCAAAGCGAGCACAACCGCCAACGGGTCTGTTGGAAACCTCAACGATCAGATGCAGGGCCATATCTGATATCTAACGAATTAGCCCAGTAATGTTACAAGATTGCGCGATAGCATGCACTTACAGATTATATTTGAATGTCACTACCACGTGCTGGTTGATGGAAACGGTGAGGGCGGGTTCGGGGACTTGAAGTCTTATCATACGTCTATTTGTGTTGAGAGGCTGCCATTTGGCGGCCTTTTTCATTTTTGATTCACCGCGTTGATTTTCTTAAGAAATTTGTTAATCTTTTGCTCACTTTTTTGTTACCTCTCTTTCGTATGATCTGTCTATATCTACGGCAGGGGAGGTTGACACGGAAGTATGGCAGGAAGGAAAAGGTGGGAGAAACAATGTCAAAGTATCATGTGCTGGTGGTAGACGATGAAAGCGACATTCGTGATGCTCTGGAAATCTATCTAAAAAATGAAGATATACGAGTATTTAAGGCAGCCAACGGTCTTGAAGCATTGACCGTGCTGGAGAAAGAAGACATTCATTTGATCATTCTCGATATCATGATGCCGCAGATGGACGGCATCCGGGCTACATTTGCAATTCGGGAGAGCAAAAACATCCCGATCATCATGCTCTCGGCCAAATCGGAGGATACCGACAAGGTGCTTGGACTGAATGTAGGGGCTGACGATTATGTGACCAAGCCCTTCAATCCCTTGGAGTTGATCGCCCGCGTGAAATCACAGCTGCGCCGCTATACCAATCTCGGGAATTACAAGGCAGCTGAAGACGAAATCCATGTCAGGGGCCTCACCCTGAACAAAAGCACCAAATGCGTGACTGTCGATCAGGAAGAGGTGCGGCTAACCGCTACGGAATATAAAATTTTGGAGCTGCTCATGGAAAACAAAGGCCGTGTCTTTTCCATAGAAGAGATATACGAAAAGGTATGGAAAGAACCCTTTTTCCAAGGAGATAACACCGTCGCTGTCCACGTTCGAAGAATTCGTGAAAAAATCGAGATTAATCCAAAGGAACCGAAGTATTTAAAGGTGGTGTGGGGAATTGGTTACAAAATGGAAAAATAAGTGGACGACCTTCTGTGCATGCATCGTGCTTGCTTACTCGCTTGCGCTCTGTACGCTCTCCACTTCAGACGTAATCCGGAATTATGACTATTTGAATGAAAAATCCTATTTCGAGAGCTATTTTTTTACCAATGAACTTATGACGTTTTTTGAACTGATCAAATCCAAGCATATTCAATATAAAGATTATGCGGATAAGAGCTTAGGTGAAAAAATCGCAGCCTTGACTGAGGAAGACCTGCAAAATCTTGAGTACGAGATCACGCAATTGCCTGAGTATCAGGAGAGAGAAGCAGCGATCATGGTGTTGGACCATCAGCTGCAGGATGAGGAATTAGCGTCTCAACCGGAGAAAAGAGCTCAGTTGCTGGCGGAAAAATCGCAAAAGGAATCCGAGCTGGTGTTAGCCAAAGAAAATTATGCCGATCAAATCAAACGCGGATATGTTACCTCCAAGGAAAACGAGTACGAGGAAATAGAAAAAAGCCTGCGCCTTCGCTCTAGTTCCTTCAAATACGCCATTGAAGATAATCATACGCATGAAGCGTATACGAATTACTCATCCGCGGAAGAACGTAAAACCGGCGAAGCGCATCCCATGTTGCGGTTGGATTTCCCGCAAACCTCCTTTGATAGCCCGGAACTGCAGTCCATCAATCGCTTTTTTCAAGAGCAAAACTGGAAGGGATACCTATTAGTCCCCCAAACGGCTGATGGATATAGTCAGGTGCATGCCGATTACGCCTACTTCAACAGCCTGAAGGATCGGATTTTGCAAGAATGCGCCATTGCCATTGTTTCGTTATTGATAGCCGTCGGCGGCCTCGTCTTTTTACGCGCCACAAATCAACGTGACATTGCGCTCATCTCCACATGCCGTGCTTTGGCAGACCGCATCCCGTTTGATTTTCGCATCGTTATCTTCTCTTTCGGCGGGCTATCTTTGCTCATCATCGTCACTGAACTCGACCGCTTCTTCTACCTTCCTCTCGAACCGAGGCAAGCGGTAATCCTTACATTTGTCGCAGGAGCCATCGCCTATCTGCTCGCAGAGGCCCAGGAATTTCTGCGGATTGCCAAGGATCAGGAAAAATGGCGGCAGCAATGGCGGTCTGGTTTCTTCTATCGGTTGATTCGTTTAGTGAAGGATAGCTTTCTGTATAAAAGCATTTTTGTTAGTATCGTGATCATTGCGGCACTGACCGGTTTTTGGGGAACCCTGTTGGGGATCTTGCTCCTCCACGGCGGCGGGGAAGTGTTTCTGTTCACCTTTATTTACTCGATTCTGTATATGATCTTCGTCGTACCGTTTGTCCTGAGACGAGTGAGTATCTTCAACAAGATCCTCAAGGGCGCCGAGGAGATCGCCTCCGGCAACTTCCATTATCTGATCGAGGCAAAGGGTAACGGAAAGCTCTCGGAATTGGCGAGACATATGAATGAAATGAAGAATGGTTATCGGGAGATGCTCGATCAACAGATCAAAAGCGAGCGCTTAAAATCAGAGCTGATCACCAACGTCTCCCATGACCTGAAAACGCCGCTGACCTCCATCATCAATTATATTGACCTGCTTGGCAAAAAGGAGCTGGCTGATGAGGAAGCGCAACAATACATCTCGGTACTGGATCGAAAAGCATCCCGGCTGAAGACGTTGATCGATGATCTGTTTGAAGCATCGAAAATGGCAAGCGGTTCCGTGGAGCTGCACTTGGAAAAAGTGAATGTCGTCGCCCTACTGAACCAAGCCATCGCCGAGTGCAGCGATCAAATCGAGGCTTCCTCGCTCGCGTTTCGCGTCTCCACGGATAAGCCGAAGATCTATGCACATCTGGACGGAAAGAAAACCTGGAGAGTCTTTGAGAATTTGATCAGCAACGCTCTTAAATATTCTTTGCCAAATACCAGAGTCTATGTAACGGTATCCGAGCGTGAGGAAAACGTGACACTGACCATCCAAAACGTTTCCGCCTACGAACTCGATTTTGATGTAGACGAGATTTTCGAGCGATTTAAGCGAGGTGACCAGTCCAGACATACCGAAGGCTCCGGTCTCGGCCTCGCCATCGCCAAGAGCATCGTGGAGCTGCAAGGCGGCGAGCTTTCTATCCAGCTTGACGGCGATATGTTCAAGGTAATCATTGTGTTTCGCAAAGCTTATATGTAAACAGACAGGCGTCCCTCCATGGAGGACGCCTGTTTTCGTGCAACCAAAGCTCTGGTACGCCCACTCCCATTTACAGAGTGAGCAATGTCACGGCAGCATTTTGTCATCGAATTATCATAGAAAGCAGCAGTTTCCTCGCTTTTCTCCCTTTCTTTTTTCATGGTAAGATGAAGAGTGATGTTTTCCAGCAGCGGCCTTTAGAAGGAGAGAAACCCGATGAACGAAAAAAAGACCTATAAAATTAAAAAAGTCATTAGCAACAATGCTCTCCTCGCGATTGACCATTCTGGCAATGAGGTTATCCTGCTCGGAAAAGGCATCGGATTTCAACGGACGAAAAATGACATCATCCCGCAAAGCGACGCCATCGAAAAGGTGTTCATCCCTTCCTCGGCCAATAACCGGGAAGCCATGCTGCAGCTTTTCTCCGAAACTGGCGATGACTTGATGAACGTGATCAATTCTTATTTAGAGATCGTTGAAAGGGCTTTCGATCAAGAGCTGACGCAGCAGTTTGTGTTCTCCTTTATCGATCACATTACCTTTGCGATCAAACGGATTCAGCAAGGGATTCGCATCTATAATCCTTTCTTGCACGAGGTAAAAAACCTTTACCCTTTGGAATACGCTCTCGCAGAAAAATTGCTGCCACTGATCAAGGACAAGCTGCACATTGAGCTGCCCGAGGATGAGCTTGGCTTCATCACGCTCCACCTGCGGACGATCAAAAGCAATCAGAGCATCGCTGAGATGAACCAGTTTTCCCAATTAATCACAACCTTGGTGGAGCTAATCGAAGAAGAGCTTTCGATTGCGATCAACAAGACCTCTACGGACTATGCCCGACTGGTGACCCATATTCGTTTTGCTATTGACCGGGCACAAAAACAGCAAGGACTAGGGGAGAATCACCCGCTCAGCGCCTTGCTGCAGCGCGAATACCCGATTTGCTACAATCTGAGCTATAAATTGGTCAAAATCATGCAAAATGAGCTTAAGCTGGATATTTCCGAAGCTGAAGTCAGCTATCTAACCCTGCACATCCAGCGTCTCGCCAAAGATGTTAACTAAGTGAGTTCCTGTTCCGTTCTGATACAAGCATGGATGATGATCCTGGTCTGCAGTGTGCTGTCGATCAGATTCATATTTCATGCTTTTTTGGTATTTGGCCGTTTGGGCGATACTAAACATCAAATTGATGAAATGAGGAGAATCCAGATATGATCCAAAAAGTATTTACCGTCCAAAATCATATGGGCATTCATGCTCGCCCTGCCACAAAGCTTGTCCAGGCAGCCAACACGTTCCCGTGTGAAATTATCATCGAAAAGGACGGAAAACGTATTAACGGAAAAAGCATCATGGGCGTGATGGCAATGGCGGCGATGTATCAGGATCGGCTAACTGTCACGACAGATGGCGAAGGTGAGGCAGAAGCGATCGCGGCGATTGGCGAGATTATTGAAGCGTCTCATGAGGAAGCGTAGCGTTTTTGGGTTTTTGCATACATAGTGGTGGGGGAAAGGAAGAGCGGGCGGGGCTGCGTTCTTGCCACACCCGCAAGGGAGTGGTAACTGTCCGGTTCCGCTTCAGTAGGTGTGACAAAGACTCCGCCCGTCCCGTTCTTCCCTTCCTCACGTGGCTGTAGCACTCATCCTACCCAAACCAAAAAAAGGCAGTGGTGGCTTAGACTCCGCTGCCTTTCTTACGACCGATATTCCGTCGCTTTAATGAATAACCTTATACTTCTGCAAGGCTTCATCCTCATACAAAAGATTCTCTGTCACTTCCTCGTCTAAATCAACGAAGATATGCTCATCGCCATTATCATTTTCCTTCCGTACATAAGCTCCATTTATTTCTGTATCCTCTGCCATAGAAATAAGTGTGCTTTGAGACACAAGCATTTCAACCCCATCTTTCACAATAACAAATCCAAAGCCCTTCCGTTCTCTAGTCAATACTAGTGCCGTAACCGTTATCACGATCGATTTCCCCCCATACGTACGGTTATGTTATTTGCTTTATTCTGTTTTTCTGTGTTACTATCCTGCTCTTGCCCTCAAGGGATTCCAAGCTTTTATACGGCCTCGGCTACGCAGGCAAGCATGTTTTGAAACGGAGCGCCTGCGAAAGCCCAACCCAGAGGGCGTAGAATGAAGCGGAGTTTCGAAATATGCTTGCCCCACAACAGCCCCATTGCATGATCAAAAAAAGCTGCCGTCATTGAAATGACAGCAGCCTTTACGATGTTACCCGTTTTGCTTAATGTGAACCGTACGTTTTTCGTGATCAACGCTAACCGTTTCCCCATCTCTCAGGTTGGTAAAGACGATCGGCGTAATGATGGATGGTGCATTCTTTTTGATGTAATCCAGATCGACCTTTAACAGAGGTTGTCCCTTTGTTACGTAGTCGCCTTCATTCACCAGCGCTTCGAATCCTTCACCATTCAGCTTCACCGTATCAATTCCTACGTGAATCAGGATTTCACGTCCCAGATCGGAGACGATCCCCATCGCGTGCTTGGTGTGGAACAGGTTGGCCACTTTGCCGTCTACAGGAGAAACGACGGTTCCATCGGTTGGATCAATGGCAAAGCCATCGCCCATCAGTTTCTGTGAGAACATCGCATCCGGTACTTCTTCAATCGGCAAGATCGTACCTTGCAGCGGTACCATGATGTCTTCTTTTTGACCGGCTTCTGTATCCACGACGGCTGGACGCGTATCAGTTGTCGTAGTCGCACGTGGTGCTCTGCCTTGCATAATATCCGCAATTTGCGATTTCAGATTGTCTGATTTTGGACCAAAAATTGCTTGAATGTTGTTTCCTACTTCAAGCACACCGGATGCACCCAGACTCTTCAATCGGTTTTTATCTACTTCTTTGATGTCATTTACAGATACGCGCAGACGTGTAATGCACGCATCCAGATGGGCGATATTGCTTGGACCACCCATCGCTTCGAGGACGTTAGCTGCAAGCTCGCCCGCTTCTACATTACCGCCAGCTTTATTTTCTTCCGTAACATCCTCACGACCTGGCGTTTTCAAGTTGAACTTGCGAATCGCAAAGCGGAAACCGAAGTAGTAAATGACCGCAAAAGCCAAACCTACCGGGAAGACCAACCACCATTCAGTACGGTTAGGCAGCACACCGAACAACAGGAAGTCAATCACACCACCGGAGAAGGTCATCCCGATTTTTACATTCAGGATTTGCATGATCATGAAAGACAATCCGGCAAATACGGTGTGAATCGCGAACAGCACTGGCGCTACAAACAGGAAGGAGAACTCGATTGGCTCGGTAATCCCGGTCAGGAAAGAGGTCAATGCTGCGGAACCCATGATCCCTGCCACCAGTTTCTTTTGCTCCGGACGCGCTTCATGGTAGATCGCCAACGCCGCTGCTGGCAAACCGAACATCATGAATGGGAATTTCCCTACCATGAACGTACCTGCGGTGAGGGTAACTCCGTCTTTAATTTGTTCAAAGAAGATTTTTTGGTCTCCGCGAATGATTTGTCCTGCTGCATTCGTATATTCTCCGAATTCATACCAGAACGGTGAGTAGAAAATATGGTGCAGACCAAAAGGAATTAAAGCGCGTTCAATGATACCAAAGATAAGGGCTGCCATTGTCGGGTTGGCATCAATCATATTGTGGGAGAAAGCGTTGAGTCCCCCTTGGATGGGCGGCCAGATGAACACCATCAGAATCCCGAGAATCAGCGAGAACACGGAGGTAATGATCGGAACGAATCGTTTACCCGCAAAGAAACCGAGATACGAAGGAAGCTCAATTTTGTAATATTTGTTGTACATCGCTGCGGCTAAGATCCCAATTATGATCCCGCCGAATACCCCTGTTTGGATCGTTGGGATACCAAGTACATTGGCAAGAGACGGATCTTTCGCGATTTGTTCTTGCGTTACCCCAGCGATCACGCTCATCGTCACGTTCATGATCAAGTATCCGATGATCGCTGCCAGACCGGCTACCCCTTCTCCGCCAGCCAGACCGACGGCTACACCGACTGCAAACAGCAGCGAAAGGTTAGAAAATACGATATTGCCCGCTTGCTCCATCACGCTGGCAATCAATTGCACCCAGTGCGCTTCCAGAAACGGCATCTGGGCAAGCAAGGTTGGGTTGTGAAGCGCATTCCCGAATGCGAGCAGAATCCCCGCTGCCGGCAAAATCGCTACTGGCAGCATCAATGCTTTCCCTACTTTTTGCAGGGTACCAAAAGCATTTTTAAACATAACAGCTCCTCTTTTCTGCTAACGTAGCTTTATTTCCTTGCACGTAGTATGTGCCAGGGGAAAAGGAAAAATCAGTGCGAATGCAGAGTCAACCAAAAGCAAAAAGGCATGAGGAAAACAACAGCAACGATGCGTATACGGGTAATACACCCGACGCTTCATCACGTTATTTTTCTCATGCCTGATCGAATCAGTAACACGCAACATATAGAGTTATCAAGTAATAACAGTACAGATAAGCCAAGGATGAAAGCCTTTGCAAAGGAAAGGCTGACGCTTTGCTCCGCAACCCAATTTTTCAAATTCCTGAAGATAATGTACCACCTGATGAATCATTTATCAAGCATGTATTTTGTGAAACTTTTCCCAACATCTACCGAATGTAAGACATCAACTGTTGGAGCTCTTGCGGGGTTAAATTGCGCCAGTGCCCTATTTTCAAACCATCCAAGCGGATATTCATGATACGGATACGCTCCAGTTTCATCACCCGGTAGCCAAACACTTCACACATGCGGCGAATCTGTCTGTTTAACCCTTGGGTAAGGATAATCCGGAACACGCGATCATCGAGGCGCGATACCTTGCACGGCTTTGTTTTTGTGCCTAGAATCTTTACGCCGCTGGACATTCCCTGTACGAACTCAGGAGTAATGGGGCGATTCACGGTCACAATATATTCCTTCTCATGATTGTTTTCGGCTCGCAAAATCTTGTTAACGATGTCGCCATCATTTGTCAGCAGAATCAAACCTTGTGAATCTTTATCGAGACGGCCGATAGGGAAGATTCTCTCCGGATGATTGATAAAATCAATGATGTTGCCTTCCACATGCCTTTCTGTCGTGGACGTTATCCCTACAGGCTTGTTTAATGCAATATAAACCGGTTTCTTTTTCTTTCCGAGCGGTTTTCCGTCGACACGCACATCGTCACCAGGCTCTGCCGTGCTGCCCAGCTCCGCCACCACGCCATTGATGGTGACGCGTCCGTCTTGAATCCATTTATCTGCTTCCCGTCTTGAACAGATCCCCGTTTCACTGATGAACTTATTGATTCTCATGCGTTGAAATCCCTTCTTATCCACAATAATCGTATGTAAGTCAGCTTCGGGCTCGTCCCACATTCATTGTTGCCGAAAGCACCCATGCGGTATCCCTGCTTCTCTACTGTATCAGAACATACACGGAAAAGTGTATAATGGATTCACAATGTTGGAAATACCTGAGTCGCGAGGTGTGGCATGTTTACAAGTGAAAAAATCGCCAGTTTCTCCGAGCTTGAATTCATGCTGTATAACTATATCATTCTTCATGCCCACAAAATCGTATATATGCGGGTACGCGATCTCGCCAAGGAAACACATGTCTCGACCACGACGATCCTCCGTTTCTGCCGCAAGCTGGGGTGTGACGGATTTTCCGAATTCAAGGTCAAATTGAAGCTGTATCTGGAGGAAAATGAAAAGCATCAGCTCGCCAGCACCAAGCATGTCGCCAAAGAATTCCTCACTCGCACACTCTCGCAAGACTACGACGAGAGCATCAACAAATTATCCGCGTTGATCGCAGAGGCCAAGCATGTGATCTTTATCGGCGTTGGCAGTTCAGGCATTCTGGCAGAGTATGGAGCCCGCTTTTTCTCCAATTTGAAAAAGTTTTCCCTGCATATCAAAGATCCCTTCTTCCCGATCCATGGGCAGGTGTTAAAAGACAGTGTTACCATCGTCTTATCCGTCTCCGGCGAAACGCCCACTACCTTGTCCCAAGTCCATCAGTTCAAGGAAGAAGGCAGCGTTATTATTAGCATCACGAATCAAACCCATTGCACACTAAGCAGCATATCTGACTATAACCTGTCCTACTATGTCACACCGGAGTACATGGGTGACGCCAACATCACCACGCAGATTCCCGTTGTCTTTCTGCTGGAGACACTGGCCAAAGCGACGTATACCCAGCTTCAAAAGGAAAAGCCGTCGCAGAGCGAATAGGAGGCTCTGCAACGGCTCATTTTATTTTGATAGTTGCTGAAGATGGTGATAGACCGCACCTACGATTCCGGCGTTATTCCGAAAATGGCAGAGGTCCAGCTCTACTTCTTTTTCGGTCAAACCCAGATAAGCCAGATGCCCTTTGATTTCCGCAAGCAGCGTCTCTCTCGAAGTGATTCCCCCGCCGATCAAGATCTTTTTCGGATTCAGGATATAGCAGAGATTATAGATGCCGATCGCGATATTTTGCAAAAACATTCCCACGAGGTGAACGGCAATCGGCTCTTGTCGATCATAAGCCGCAAAGACATCAAAACCGGTCACCTCATGCGGTGAAAGGTTCATCGCCATCGCATATTTTTCTCGTAAAGCCCGCATGGCCCCGACTCGGCTCATCGTGCATTCCGCAGGGACATGATTATGCAGGCCTTGCGTAATCATAAATCCGAATTCCCCCGCACGAAACCCATGCCCACGGTACAGCTCATTGCGTAAAAACAGCGCTCCCCCGACTCCCGTGCCAATCGTCAAGCAAAGGAAATCCGTATCCTGTTGCGCATTTCCCTTCCATTTTTCCGCCAGAGCCACACAGTTTACGTCATTTTCGACCGTTACCGGCACTTGCATCCGTTCTTCCAGATAGGCTTTCATGGGAAAGTCGTAAAATGAACGAATGGCGCCACCTGTTTCCAAGTATCCTCTTACAGGATCAACAAACCCGGGGGCACTAATCGCCACCCCTTTGATTTGCTCGGCATACTTTTTATACTGATTCTCCATGCCTTGCAAGATGGCATCTCCATCCGCATGGTTGGAAGAGTATTGATCCTGCAGGCGGATTTCTCCTTCCTCGTCGATCAATCCCCACTTTACATCGGTGCCTCCAATATCAAAAGCCAAATAGAGAGACATGCTGTCAGTCACCTCTTTTACCCACTGACGGATTCGTCACTTTTTTGCGCTACGGTTTTGTTTGCCGCGATGACAAACGGCAAATAGATGATCGTGGAAACAGCCAAGCATAGAAACCCTACCACCAATGCCATCAGATTCCCGCCAGTGCCAAAAAACGGAATCAACGGACCCGGTGTTGTCCAGGGAATGGCGTAGGCGATCGGCGGAATGATTTGCATCTTGATAAACAGATAGCCAATCACCGTATTCACCGCCGGTACGAGGATAAACGGGATGAGGAACAACGGATTCAAGACGATCGGCAGCCCAAAGATGACAGGCTCATTAATGTTGAATAGCCCGGGCGCGGCTGACAATTTCCCGATATCGCGATAATCCTTCCGTCTGGAGGCAATGAAGATGGCGATGATTAACCCCAAGGTCATACCCGATCCGCCATAGTTGGCAAACGCATCGTTCAATGCCCATGTCTCTGGATACGGAGCACCCCATGCTGTCCCCTTTTCTGCGACGTACGCCAGATTTTGCAGGCCAGCTTCTGCGAAAATGGTTTCACGAATGGCCGCGACCGTATTGGGACCGTGAATCCCGAAAACCCATAAGAAGTTGGAGATGATCCCCAGGAGCACGACGGTGAAAATATTTGTCCCCATGTCCCGCAGCGGTGCCTGCAGAATTGTATAGACCAGCTCGTGAATCCCTTTTTCATAATATTGCGAAATAACAAAGCTCAGAACGGCAAAACCTACGGTAATAAACACTATGGGAAACAGCACTTTGAACGTTCGGGAAATCGCTGGCGGCACTTGCGGCGGCATATTGATTTGCAGGCGCTTGGCATGAGAGAGTCGGCAAAATACCTCTCCCACCACGAGGCCGACGAGAATCGCAACAAATAATCCCTGGGGCCCCATCCATCTGGTCGTCAGGTGATTCTGCCCTTCTACTACCGCGTATGGCGTATAGATAATAAAATAACATGAAAGCGCTGTCAATCCGCACAATAATTCATCGGCCTTGAGGGCAATGGCCAGATTCCGCGAAACCAGAAATACGATAAAGATGGCCATGATGTCGAGCGATCCGCGCAATACCGGGGTGAAAATTTGCTGATAGTCTGCCAGATTGGGGAACAGACTCTCGAGGAATAACATTTTCGCAATGAATCCGTCCGGTGATAAAATCGCAAAGTTCAGCAGAATAATGATCGACCCTGCCATGGTAATCGGAAATGAGAGAATAAATGCGTCACGAACGGCACATACATGCCGTTGTGAGTTCAGTTTGGTTGCTACTGGCACCAGAAAACGCTCGACAACACTCTCAAACTTCTCCATCCACGTACTCATGTCGCTCCCCCTACTCCTCTTTATATGCTATTCGTTTAATTGGCAATCAGCTTCAATGCCCGCTCCAGTACTCCTTTTCCGTTCATGGTCCCATAATCTCTCATATCAATCACTTCAATCGGCGTGTCTTTTTTCACGACCTTTTCCACCTGCGCTTTTTGGTAGCGGACTTGCGGTCCAAGCAGCACCACGTCGACTTCATCCGCGACCGAGCTGCATTCGGATACAGGCAGGGCAAAGATCTCCACTTCGGTACCGATTTCATTTGCATGCTCTTTCATCTTGTTCACCAACAGACTTGTGGACATTCCTGCAGCGCACACCAATAAAATCTTTTTCATAAAAACCAACTCTCCCTTTATTCTTTTTGGATACCATTTGCCTTGATGACTTCCTGATACCAGTAGAAACTTTTCTTCTTGATGCGGCGTAAATCCTTTTCGCTCTCTTCGTCACGATTCACATACACAAAGCCGTATCGCTTCTGATACCCGTTCAACCAGCTCAGCAGATCGGTGAAGGACCATGTGCAATACCCGATCACATTAACGCCGTCACTGATGGCCCCTTGAATCTGCTCAATATGGCTGCGCAAATAGGCAATGCGATAATCATCGTGAATGACGTCTCCATCCTCCAAATGATCGAATTCGCCTAAACCGTTTTCCGTGATCAACACGGGCAGCCCATAGCGGTTGGCGATGCGGCGCAAACCAATACGCAAGCCGATCGGGTCGATTTCCCAATCCCAGTTGGTCGCGTCAAGATGGGGATTGCGAATGGTCCGGAATAATCCCGGGACACCCGAATCCTGACTAGTCCCTTTCTTCCCCGTCGTATTCATGGTGCCTTCTCCAATGCCGTCGAGCGGATTATGGGCAACCGTAGTTGTACGGTAATAATTGACACCCATAAAATCCGGCTTGCCTGCTTGCAGCAATTCGCTGTCTCCATCAGCAAGCTCAGGCGCCAATCCTTCCCGTTCCAAGTAGTTCCACATGAGGGAGGGGTATTTCCCCCAAGCATACACGTCCATCCACCAATGATTGCTCAGTTCCTCCGCGTTTTCAAAAGCCAGGATATGCTGCGGCTGGCAGTCGAACGGATAGACAGGCCCATAGGCAAAGCTCGGACCAATTTTTCCGTCCGGCACATAGTGACGAAAAGACTGAATCGCACGGGCATTGGCAAGGTTGGCAATATGATTGGCCTGATACATCCGTTTCAAGTCCTTTACTCCGGGCGGATGAATGCCCAGACGATAGCCCAAACCGATAAACACGTTTTGCTCATTCAAGGTGACCCAGTACTTTACACGATCGCCGTAGCGTTTGAACAGCGTGACGCAGTAGGTGTCAAAATCGTTGATAATCTCTCTGGATTCCCACGCCCCATAAGCATCCATCAAAGCTTGCGGCACATCCCAGTGATAAATCGTGACGATTGGCTCGATGCCATGCTTCAGCAGCTCATTGATCAGATTGTCATAAAACTGCAGCCCCTGCTCATTCACCTCACCACGGCCCTGCGGATAAATCCGGCTCCACGCGATCGAGAAGCGGTACGCTTTGAGCCCCATCTCAGCCATCAGCTGTACATCTTCCCGATAGCGGTGGTAGTGATCGACAGCCACATCACCATTTGTACCTTTATATGTGGTGCCTTCGAGCTTTGTGTATCGATCCCAGACTGACGGTCCCTTGCCATCCTCATTCCAGGCGCCCTCGACCTGATAAGCAGCAGATGCTGAGCCCCATAAGAACGTATGGGGAAACGGACGTAACTGACGATGTTCCATCTTGCTCCACTCCCTCGTTTCGCATATTTGATCTCTCTTGTTTTTTAGTAAACGCTTTCAGGTATGGAAAGTAAAGCCACTTTGGACATTTGGTACCTTTTACGCAACGGTTGGAATCTGTTCCATTTGCGGAACACAGTGTTACTTTCTGTAAGCAGCTTTCCCCCAAAGTAAATGTGGTAAAAAGGTGAACTCAGTTGTTTTTTCTTAGCGCCAGATGTATGATAAAGGTGTAACAGAAAGTGAAATAATTCACATTGTAATCGAGCGATCTAGATCTTTATATAGACACTTTTTTTCAATATATTTGTGAATTATTTCACATTATTACAACCAAGGAAAAGAGCAGGTTTTGTGAAAACATGGGGGTGCGGGAAGGGAAGAGAGGGCAGGGCTGCGTTCTTGCCACACCCGCAAAGGAGCGAAAGAATGTCCGGTTCCACTGCCAAAAACGGTACGTCTCGCAAAAGGGTTCAAAGAAGCATATTCAACCGACGGAGTTGCGCGACAAGCGTGTACCGTTTTTGGCAGCTCCACCTGAGTAGGTGTGACAAAGACTTCGCCCGTCCCTCTCTTCCCTTCCTTACGTGGCTGCCACACTAAGTCGGAGGGATGAAAAGAAAAAGCATGAATGAATGCTTTTTCAAGCTTTTCATCTTTTGTAACTTGCGAACAAAAGGAGCGAGAATCATGAGATTTCAATTGACCCCACCCGTTGTTGAGTTTTATAAAAAGGCGCTTGAAGTGAGAAGTGGAGAAGCCATCCGATTGTTTGTGCGCGCAGGAGAAGGATTTTTTATTGGTATCGAAAAGGATGTGCTAAGCACGGATGATTACTGCCTCACCTGCGACGAAGTCACTTTTTTTATCAAACAGGATGATGCCTGGTTTTACGATGGAAAGAGCTTAAGCATCCAGCAAAAGAACGACGAAATCCGCTTGAACCTAGTCTGATCTCATATAGGAAAGAAGGGTCTTCAGATGAATCAGTGCCCACTTTGTCAGGAACAAACGAAGGATAAAGGCATTTGTGATACCTGCGCGGATATTATTGAGTTTGGCTATCCATCCTTTCCGGCCTTTATGCTCAAGGAAGAGAAGAAATGCGGGCGTGGCGATTGCCAGCAGGACCATACCTGCAACTCTCATAAGCTCTTGTCTGTCTCGTAACGACAAGAAGAGCATCCTTTTTCATCAGGATGCTCTTTCTTTTTACCAGAGAACTGGCTTTGTCACCATGAACCACAGCATGACACCTAATAAAGCAAGATAAATCCAGATGGCGCGCTGTAGCTTTTGCACCAGCCTGGCTCGATCTTGCTGCGAATCGCGCAGCTTGCGCAAGGTTGGTGAAAATGCACGCGCCAAAAAGAATAGCGAGCTGACCATCACCACGATCGTCATCAAGACCCACGGCGTTGTCCATGTCCAAGGTCCGGTTAGCAGAAGCAGAATTCCTGAGACCACCAGCACATGTCCCGCATGCTTCGCCAGTTGAATGACGAAACGAAACGTGTTCACATAGGCCTGTTCCTCCTGCTCGTTTGTCTCCCGCAGCTTTTTCACCATCGGAATGAGCACAAAAAAAGGTCCGATCGACATGATCGCGCTTACGATGTGAATATAGAGCAATACCGAATAGAGCATACTCTTTTACATACGTTATGCCTCGACCGGGCGAAATTCATGAACCCACACTCTCATATGCGGCAACCACGGCATTCCCGGATGAATGGACAAGATGGATTGCTTGTAAGCTTCCACATTGTCGTATCCTTCCTGCCGGGCATGCTCGTCAGTCAGTTCCCCTAATGACTGCGAATATACGCGCTCCACGACATAGCGATGTCCCTGAAGCTCCATGATTTCTCCCACATCGGCATATCTCCCGTTTCGACGTGTCGCTGTTTTCTGTCCCGCGATCACCTTTTCGATATCTGCTGGCAGTGTGATCATGCGGTCGATGGTACAGGTCTTTGGAGGCAATTCCTGATTTTCATGCGGATTGCTCATTTGGAAACACCCTTTCCTCACAATCTGTTCATCACGTTTCAGAATACCATACTACCCATGATTTCTGGAAATCATCTGGTATTAACCCCAGCACATTTTCGTCCAAATTGCTACTTTCTACCATGGCAAACTTATTCTATAATCCGTATGTAGAGGGCTTATGGCCGCATATGCGAACATAATTCCTACATTCGTTGAGGAGGGGTACCAAATGGCGCAACCGTTATTGGAATCGACAACACTTAACAATGGGGTGAAGCTGCCCTGGCTGGGTCTAGGCGTGTGGCGTGTGAAAGAAGGAGACGAGGTCATTTCATCCGTTAAGCATGCGATTCAATCCGGTTATCGCAGCATCGATACCGCTGCTGTTTACGGCAACGAAGAGGGCGTCGGTCAAGCGATTAAGGAATCCGGCGTTGCCCGTGAAGAATTGTTCATTACCACCAAAGTGTGGAATTCCGATCAAGGATATGAGTCAACCCTTCAAGCTTTTGAAACCAGCAGAAAAAAACTGGGACTCGAATATATCGATCTCTATCTGATCCACTGGCCGGTAAAAGGTAAGTATGTTGAAACATGGAAGGCGTTGGAGAAGCTATACAAAGACGGCCTCGTTCGTGCGATCGGCGTCAGCAATCATCAAATCCATCATCTGCAAGACATCATGGAGGCAAGCGAGATCGTCCCTGCTGTCAACCAGGTAGAATTCCACCCACTCTTGACCCAAAAAGAGCTGCTGGGCTTCTGCAAGGATAAAGGTATTCAACTGGAAGCTTGGAGCCCGCTGATGCAAGGTAATCTCGATGTGCCGCTGTTGGCTGAACTTGCAGAAAAGTATCAAAAAACCCCTGCGCAAATCGTGCTCCGCTGGGATCTGCAAAACGGCGTGGTCACCATTCCAAAATCGATTACTCCTCACCGAATTGAGGAAAACTCCAACATTTTCGACTTTACTCTCTCCGCAGAGGATATGGAGAAAATCGACGCACTCAACCAAAACAAACGCTTCGGTTCTGATCCGGATAACTTCAACTTCTAATCAATTGCTACATAATAGGAAGGTGCTTCTCATGAGGCACCTTTTTCTTTCACTCTACTTCGTTTAGGAGGGGCGTTATGTCCTTTGATCAAAAAGTGGTCATCGTCACAGGGGCTGGGAAAGGAATTGGCCGTACCGTGGCTTTTTCCTATGCACAGCAAGGAGCCAACGTGGTGCTCGTAGACAAAGATGCCGGGGATCTTGAGCGGACCATGTCCCTGATTCACCAATCCGGCTATACAGCGACTTCGCATGTCGTGGATCTGCGCAATCCAGATGAGATTGTGGCGTTTATCGAGAAGGTCCGCGCTGAACACGGGCGGATTGATATCTTGATCAATAACGCTGGAATCACCGCGTTTATCTCTCCCTACGATCTGACGGTGGAAGAATGGGACTCCGTGATCAACACCAATCTGCGGGCGACCTTCCTCTGTTCACGGGAAGCAGCGAAAATCATGAGAAAACATGGCGGCGGCGCGATCGTGAACCTTTCCTCAACCCGTGCGCTTATGTCCGAGCCAAATTCAGAAAGCTATGCGGCTACCAAAGGTGGCATTCTTGCGCTGACGCATGCCTTGGCTGTTTCGCTTGGTCCTGATCGGATCACGGTGAATGCCATCAGCCCGGGCTGGATCGAGACAGGTGATTACGAAAGCCTCCGTGAGGTCGATCATCTTCAGCATCCCTCCCAGCGTGTCGGCCGTCCGGATGATATTGCACGCGCCTGCTTGTACTTGACCGATCCTGCCAATAACTTTGTGACGGGAACCAATCTCGTCGTGGATGGCGGCATGACACGAAAAATGATGTACGAGGAGTAGGGGAGACAATAAGGATCGCTCCCTGTTTCATACCGATGAACCGATGTTTATTGTTGCCCTAAGCAAAAAGGGGAAGAACCTAGCTCAAAGCCTGAATGGCTCCCGACTGGTTCCTCCCCTTTTTACTTACGCTTATTGCAAAGCAAGCTCCTGAATGGCATGGGCTACACCGTGCTTGTCGTGACGATTGGCGACAAAGGAACAGATCTGCTTGACCTTTTCCTCCGCATTGCCCATCGCTACGCTGTAACCGACGATCTTCAGCATAGACAGATCATTGAAATTATCTCCGAGCGCCATCGTTTCCTCCAGAGAAATCTGGTGTTGTGTGGCATATTCCTCAACGGCAATACCTTTTTGGGCTCCTCGACTGGTCAGCTCCAAATTGTTATTGGCAGAAGAGCTGACGGCTAATTCCGGCAACTGCTGCAGCTTTTCGGCCGCCGCTGCCAGCGCGGTTTCATCATTGGAGAAAACCAGCAGCTTGTAGATTTCTACTCCTGCTTCTTGATCGAGAACCTCTTTATAATCATTCACGATGGAAAAACTTTCGCGGGCGAAGCGGTAATCAATCTTTTCCTTGATTTTTTCTTCCGGATAATCTGGATAGGCCGTCGTTAAGTAGTCCACCATGGTCTGAAACGCCTTTTCACGATTATCGCTGTATGTACCGCTATCGGTGTACAGCTCATAGTATATACCCGCGTCCTGTAAAATGGCCGCTACTTGCTGGTACGTCGGGTAAGACAACGGAACGCTTTTCACTTTCTCTCCTTGTTCATCGCGCATCTCCGCACCATTGACACAGATGATCGGGCAGGTAATGCCAGCTGCCTCCAACGGGGGAAATGCCTCTTTATACGATCTTCCAGTGGCAACGACCACCTTGATCCCTTTTGCCTGAGCGGCTTTAATCGCCTCTCGGTTTTCCTGACTGATCTCGCCCAATTCGTTGAGCAGCGTGCCATCCATATCCGTCGCGATCAATCTCACTTGCTTTTTGCATACTTCCGTGGTTTCCATGCAAAAGGCCTCCTATCCTGTTTTTCACAGCGGTTTCTATCTGCTGTCATTGTAGCAGTTTTTGGGGAAAGGTGGTATGGAATACAAGAAGGGCCAAGCGCATCTTTCATCACTTGACCCCCGTCTTGTTTATTCTTTATCACATGAGCACCGTGCTTTGTCGCAACACCGGCGCAGGGAAATAACCAATTTTTTGTGCATAGCCAAGCAATGCGCCAATCAGCTGTTGATCGGGTGCTGCACAAGAAACGTCGTCTGCAGCCAAGGTACGCATCGTTTCCCGACAACCGAAGCGGTACAGGGAATCTCTCGCCCCGTCTCCTTCCAGTTGTGCCATCGCCAGCTGCAAGGTCTCTTCGTCAATCTGCTGCTCCGGCGAAAACAGCATAGCTTCGTAATCTGCCGGTTCCATCAAGTCAATCGCATAGCCCAAGTCATTGAGATCATTAATGAACTGCTCATAGCTGATCTGCTGCGGATTCACCAGATGGTAAAGCTGACCGATTGTCTCCATCTTGCTGGCAAGAGCAACCAACGCCTCACTCGCATAATCAATCGGGGTCAGATCGACCCACATGTGGGCATCTGGAGCCTTACCCAACAGAAGCATCACTTTGATCATCCGGTAGAAAGCATTGCTATCGATATTTTCTTGGAATCGTCCGGTTTTGGAATGACCTACGAGGTTGCCTGCCCGATAGATCGTGGCCGGCACGCCTGTCTGGATCGCCTCGCGAACTGCCTGCTCTGCCATCAGCTTGCTGTTGGCATATACATTTTCGAGCCGTTGTGTGTAATCGAAATCACCATGGGCACGAACATGCTCCCATTGACCGGATAAAGCAAGCTCTTCCGGAACGGAAATGGTGGATACATAATGAAAACGAATGCCGCCTCCCTGGCGTGCAATGTCCAGCAATTCTTTCGTACCCGCTACATTCACCTGATAAAAATAGTCAGCTTCGCCAAAGTGGCGTACATCGGCCGCTGCATGGATAATGGCATCGACATTATCCTTCAGCAGCTCCCTGTCTGCTTCCGACATCCCCAGCCTTGGTCGAGTCAGATCGCCTGCGATCACGGTCACTCGGCCTTTCAGACGCTGTGCCTCGGTTTCGCCAAAACTGAAACGAATTTTTTCCTCTATCCGTTTCATCATGTCTGCTGAAGGTCTGACCATGCAGTACACATGCGTATCCGGCTGCTTCAGCAATTCGTGAAGGAGGTGTGATCCGAAGTAGCCCGTAGCCCCGGTTAAGAGGACCTTTTGGGGTTGGACAGATCTGACCTCGACATTGACTTCGCTGCGGCGGATAGGACTTTCATGGAGCTCGCGGATTTCATTTGGCTTGATTCGTTCAAATGAATGAATCTGCTGATCGTTCGCTTGATGACCTGCTGCATAGGCAGCCAATTGCCCGAGTGTGCGATGCTGGAAATAATCCTGGATGCGCAAGAACGGGTATCTCGGCTTCGATAAGGCCAATGCGTGCAGGATTTTCAAGGAATGCCCTCCAATTTGGAAGAAGTCATCATTCACACCAACACGATCCACTTTCAGTATTTTTTTCCATACGGAAGCAAGGAAAAGCTCATCCTGCGTACTAGGCTCTACATATTCCATTTCCGATACGGCTTGATCTTGTCTGGCAGCCAACGCTTTGCGATCCACCTTTTTATTGGGGGTAAGCGGCATCTCGTCTAGCTTGATAATTCGTTCAGGAATCATGTATTCCGGCAAATGGGTACCTAGAAAGCCTCTTACCTGCGCGGGTGAAACCTCATAGCCTGGCTTCGTTGTGTAATAGGCATTCAGCTTATACTCGCCATTCTCTTTTCGGGCGATGACTACACCTTCTTCAATTTCCTCATGGCGGACAATGGTATCTTCAATCTCGCCCATTTCAATGCGAAATCCTCTGATTTTTACTTGATCATCTTTTCGCCCTACGTATTCGATATTTCCATCAGGCAGCAGTCGTACAATATCTCCGGACTTGTACAGCCTTGCCCCTGGGACATCAGTGAATGGATGCGGAATAAAAGCATCCTTTGTTTTCTCCGGCTGCTGCCAATAGGCAACCGCCATCCCTACGCTGCCAATGTACAGCTCACCTGGCACATTCACCGGACACAGCTGGCCCGCAGGACTGACCACATACAGTTCGGTATTCGCAATCGGCTTACCGATCGGAACATGCGCCTGCTGCACAGGAAGCTGCATCTCGATCTTAAAGGCAGAAGAGCAAACCGTGCATTCCGTCGGTCCGTACGCGTTAATGATTTGCGGACGGAGTCCAAAGCGTCTTTGCCATTTTCGCACGATTTCCCCTGTCAACGCTTCTCCGGCCACGGCAATACGCTTCATGGAAGCATAGTGGACCTGGTCTTCCTCGCGAAGATACTCGGCCAATTGCTTGAAAAACGCTGTCGGCAAGGTGACAAATGTCCCTTTTTCTCGCGCGACCGCCTCGGTAAAGCTATCAAAGGAAAGGCGTTCTCCAGCGGAAAGCAAGTGAAAACGCGCTCCCCAAAACAAGGCGCTAAACATCTCAAACACGGATGCATCAAAGCTGAAGGATGCAAAGCCAAAGACGACATCCTCGTGGGATAGCTCAAAATATTCCCGCATCCAGGTGCTCAGATTGATGACTCCTTGGTGAGCCAGCAAGGTTCCTTTTGGTCGCCCGGTCGATCCCGAGGTATAGATGATATAAGCCAGGTCCGAAGGCTGCAGCTCGATGTTTACAACCGTACGAGGAAATGAATCCAGCATACCATCTACGAGCAACACCTGTACTTGCTTTTCGTCCGCTAGCTCACGTGCTCTGGCGTCGTGAGCGGAGGTCGTGAGTATGTATGCAGTCCGGCTGTCTTCCAGCATGTAACGGATCCGGTCTTCTGGGTATTCCGGGTCAATCGGGATATAGACCCCGCCGGCTTTCAGAATCGCGAGAATACCGATAACCGTCTCAATGCTGCGATGCATGAACAGAGCGACATACTCGCCTTTTTTCACGCCTTGCCCACGCAGCATGTGAGCTACTTGGTTGGTTGTCTCATCCAGCTCACGGTAAGTCAGCGCTCTTCCTTCCATCGAAAGGGCTTGATGGGCAGGAAACTGTAGGGCTGCCTCCATGAACATCTGCGGAATGGTTGCGTCCATCCGATATGGGGCGTCCGTTCGATTGATTTGCTGATAGAGCTCTTTATCTTGCTTGGTTAGGATATCCACCGTACGGAAGTCTTGTTGGAGATCGGCTGTCATGACCTCGACTATTTTCATATAGATCTCGGCGTACCGTCTCATCGTATGGCTTTGGTACAATCCCGGGTGGTAGCCCGCCACGAGGGATAGCTGACCCTCTTTTTGCTGGATCGTCCAGTTGATTTCAGAGGGGTATTCAACCTCTTGTTCAGCCTCATCCAACCATTGAAAACATGCCGTATACGCATAGGACCTGCTCTCATCGCGCTCAGAAAAAATCTTTGCCAACAAATCCGTGAAGGGAACATGTGCATATTCGAGCGCCTCGGCCCTGCGCTTGGAAACTTCATGCACAACATCGCTGAACCGCTGTTTTTCGGCAAGGGACACACGAAGCGGCAAGACCTCGTGCTTCCCTTCCGTTTTCACTGCCATACCCACATAAAGATCCTCGCTGTGAGTCAGACGATACAGCCACACAAAAAAGGCAGCCAGCATGACGTCTTGCACTTCAGCATTTGTTTCGTTCGTAAGTTGATCCAGTTGCGTAGCAAGTTGCTTTGAAAGGGGGAGACCCATGACTTCGCGTGCGTGCTCATAGACCGGAGTACGTTGACCATCAATCGGCAATTCAACTACTGGAAGCGGCTTTTCCATGCGCTTCAGCCAGTAAGTTTCTACAATAGTAAACTCTCCACTCATGGATTCTCCTTCGCTCCTCTTCTTGCGTTTTCCTATTCAGTTCTATTTAAACTCTGAATTTCTGAATTTGATCGTTTAATTCTTCCGCCACATGCAGCAGAGAGGCGCTGGACGAAGCAATTTCCTCCATAGCAGCCAGCTGTTCTTGGGAAGAAGAAACGATATGCTGGCTATTGCGCAGGGACTCTTCAGACACTTTTGTAATCATCTTGATGGACGAAGTCAGCTGTTTTGAACTGATTGCCATTTCATTCGTGATCCCCTTCACGTTTTTCAATTCCCCGGCGACCGCCTCGGTAGAGGATACGATATGCTGGAATACTTCTCCTACCTGATTCACCGCATCTCGGCCTTCGTGAACCACTTCGATTCCTTGGTTCATCGATTGCACTACAGAGTCAGTCTCCTCTTGCACCTTTTTAATCAATTCCACGATTTGCAGGGCAGATTGCTGAGATTGTTCCGCAAGCTTGCGCACTTCATCCGCCACCACGGCGAAGCCTCTGCCTTGCTCACCTGCACGCGCTGCTTCAATAGCTGCATTGAGTGCAAGCAGGTTGGTCTGGCTGGAAATGCCCGTGATCACTTCCACGATGCTGCTGATCTCTTGCGAACGCTGTTCCAGCATACGGATGAGCTCGGCGGAATGCTCAACAGAACGATTGATTTCATCCATTTGTGTCATCGCTTTTTTCACAAGTTCGTTTCCTTGCTTTGCTTCATTTACCGTGTTCAAGGAGTGTTCAGACACATGCTCCGTTGTCTCCAGCACGCGCTCAATTCCATTCGAGAGCGTAAGGGTTGCCTGACCGCTCTCTTCTACACTTTGTGCTTGCGATTCTGCTCCTTGTGCCGCTTCCTGGATCGTAACAGCGATTTGCTGTGCGGCCTCTGTAGTCTGATTCGTGCTCGCTGTCAGCTCCTCGGTAAAGGAAGCAATATGTGTGGAGGTTGAGCGCACTTGTGTAATCACATTCTTGAGTTGGTTGACCATCTCGTTAAAGTTGCGGCTCAATTGCCCGATTTCATCATCACTTTTCACGGGAATCTGAATGCTCAGATCACCCTCGGCTACCTTCAGCGTAAGCTTGGACAATTGTTGAATCGGCGTAAGCATTCTGCGGAAAACAAGGGAAACAACCACAGTTACGACCAAAATGAGAACAATCGCGATCAGCAGGTCCTGCAGCAACACTTTATTTAAATTCGATTCGATTTTTCTAACATCCAGATCCAGACCATGAATCGCGACCATTTGACCGTTTTGATCTTTCACCGGTACGAACAACGTAAGCCATTTCCCATAGTCATCGATGTAGACATCTGAGATAGCGGCCTCTCCTTTTTCCGCTTGATCACGTGCTGCCCATAATTCTGGACGCATTTCATATTCCATACCAAATGTTACACCTGCATCAAGAAGGGACTGACCCACTCCGATGGCGTTGGTAAAGCGTTTGTCCTCCTTCATCGTGGAACGGGGAATATCCACATAGCTATTGGCCAAAATATCGTTTTCGGCAAAGCTTTGCAACATAACAAACAACGCTTTGGCTTCTTCACTATTTTGATCAATAGAAGTTCCATTTTCCACCTTTTTTGCCAGTTCTGATATTTCTTCGGACATAAGGCCCATTTTCACTTCGGACAATCCTTCAAAAGAATTGATTTGATCAAAATAAATGTCTTTGGATCGCTGGTAGGATAAAAACATTAACACTCCTGACAGCAGTAAAATCGATGCAATCAACCAAACCAACGTTTTAAAAACGATACTTTTACGGAACACACAAATTCCTCTCCTTTTAGTTGAATTTCTCCCCTGTCTTTATTCCCATTAAAAATTAGTATAAAAAAACAAAAAACCTGCATTTCGTCCGAAATAGCAGGGTCTAAATATCTAGATGCTTTCCCTCTGCTTATTCGGTAACCCGGCTGCCGTGTATTGGAAAATACCGTAGGCCCGTGGCTTTGCGTCCCCGTTTTTCACACGGGTTTGCTCTTGTCGTCATGCATGGTTAGCAACTTATTCATTTCCCATGAATTGTTACTTTTTACTCAGTTCTATTGTAGTAGAAGCTTTATGTTAGTCAATACTATTCACCATTGAAATATTATTGTGAATTTTTTAACAATAAATACGTACGCTGAAAACAAAAAAAGGGGGAATCCTCCCCTTTTTCTGTCTATTGATTCGGTTACTTCACTTCAAAGTATTGCAAGATTTCATCAAGGAGCAGATTGGCTGCCTTAATGCCTCCTGCTGTATTCCAGATCACTTCATTAACCTCGTGTGCCTTGTTTTCTTTTGCTACCTGCAGCGTCTGATAGAGCGGATCTTTCATCCATTCTTGTTGAACCTTCGTAGCATCTGTATCGCCTGCCGTATTGCTGTTAAAGTAGAACAGCACATCGCCATCTATGTCTTTCATCCGCTCTTTGGTAATGGCCTCCATAAACTGGTCTTTGTCTTGGGATGCCGGACGCGCAAAGCCGAGCTGGCTCAGCAGGACTCCGCTAAACGTGTCTTTTTGGTACAGACGCACTTGTTTGGCAGAAAAACGAACGACCGAAACCTTTGTTTTGGTTTTTTCACCAAGCTTCTCCTTGGCTTCGGCGACACGCTGATCGAAATCAGCCATGATTTTATCGCCCTCTGCCTTTTTGTTTAAAGCTTCCGCATACAAGGCGAAGTTTTGTTTCCATTTACCGGAAAGCTCTTCGGAGAATACAGTTGGCGCGATTGCCTTCAATTGTTCATATACCTTCTCCTGACGCACTTTATTGCCTAGGATCAAATCGGGCTGAAGGGCTGCTATTTCCTCGAGATTGGGCTCTGGTTCTTCCCCAAGATCGACAACTCCCTCCATTTCCGCTTTGATGTGGTCATACCATGGATCACCGCTCCAGGAGCGGACAGCCCCTACCGGCTTTACCCCCATCGCCAGCAATGCTTCCGTCCCCTCATTCGTCAAAACGACAACTCTTTGCGGCGTTCCTTTGATTTCAGTTTCCCCCATCGCGTGCTTTACGGTACGAGCATCTTCCGGTTTTGCGGACGATGCCTGAGCAGCATCACCTGTCGCTGGAGCCGGCTGACTCGTAGCTGCATTGCCTCCACACCCAGCAGCAACAATCGCCATCATGAAAACCATGAAAAGCACACAAATTCTTTTTAACTGTCTCCCACTCATCTCGATTCTCTCCCCCATCTTTTTGTGAAAACGATCCATTAATTCATAAAAATGATAATCATTATCAAAACTATTAAATGACAGGATTTACCTCTTGTCAATCATTTTATCGAAAATGATTTTCATTTTCGTTGACACTTGTATTTTGTTTCCATACAATGTAGCTGTTTGCATAGATAGAAAATTACAACGGTTGCTTATCCAGCGGGGAGGAGGGATCCTGCATGCTTTCTTTGCTTCGCAGTCGCCAGTCAAAAGTGGTGTTGCTGCTTGGCTCGGCCTTATTGCTTATCGTGTTTTTGCTGATGAGTGTGCTGTTCGGCATTCAAACCATCAGCGTCCATACATTATGGGATGCCTATATGCATTTTGACGGCTCCTATGACCATCTGGTCGTAACGAATACGCGGGTTCCCCGCGCGATTATCGCCGCATGTGTCGGCGGCAGTCTTGCCATCGCCGGCGCCTTGATGCAAGCCTTGACCAAAAATCCGCTTGCTTCTCCCTCTGTATTTGGCATCAATGCAGGGGCTTCGCTTTTGCTCGTTCTGTGTCTTACGTTTTTAGGCCCACTTATCGGACAAGGAATGATGGTGTGGGTAGCTTTTACGGGAGCAGGATTGGCCGCATGTCTGGTATTTTTACTTGGATCTATCGGACGAGATGGCTTTCAACCCATCAAGCTGACCCTTGCTGGATCTGCTGTCACTGCCTTTGCCTCCGCGATTACTTCGGGGATTATGCTCCTCAACAAAGAAACCGTTGAGGAAGCGCTGTTTTGGCTGGTCGGATCGGTTTCAGGCCGGGAATTAGCCGATCTGCTGATTGTATTTCCGTATCTGGTGGTAGGTTGGGCCATGGCTTTTGCACTCGCCCGGGCCATTAACATCATGTCGATGGGGGATGAGGTCGCCAAGGGGTTAGGGCAGCGGACCGTGATAGTGAAAATTACTGCAGTGATTACCATCGTTTTGCTGGCAGGGGGCTCTGTGTCTGTCGCTGGTCCCATTGCCTTTATCGGGATCATGGTTCCGCATATGTGCCGCTTCCTCATCGGGCAAGATTTTCGCTGGCTGCTTCCTTATTGCGGGGTGTACGGAGCGCTTCTGCTCGTAGCGGCAGACATCGTCTCGCGTTTTATTTTGCTGCCAAGAGAAGTCCCCGTTGGCGTTGCCACTGCGCTCCTGGGTGTACCGTTTCTAGTCTATATCGCGCGGAGGAGGACCTATGAGTAGCATGCAAAAACATAGCGTATGGCTGTCGCTCTTCATGCTTATGCTGCTGTTGTCCCTTGTCAGTACGTCGATGGGCAGCAAGTCGATTCCTCTCATGGAGACTCTACGCGTATTTTTTACAGATGCAGACAGTCCTTATCGCATGATTATTCAAGACCTTCGCCTCCCTCGTGTGACGGCTGCCATCCTGGTCGGAGCTGCCCTGGCTGTTTCCGGTACCATCTTGCAAGGGATCATCCGCAATCCGCTTGCAGCGCCCGATCTGATCGGAGTGACTGGCGGGGCGTCTGTAGCTGCTGTTTCCTTTCTCGTGTTTACCGGAGGGACCTATAGTATTCATTGGCTTCCCCTCGTTGCGATTGGCGGAGCATTGCTGACGACATTTCTGAATTACCTGCTTGCCTGGAAGAACGGGGTTTCTCCTTTTCGCTTAGTCCTGATCGGCATTGGCATAGCAACCGCGATGGGAGCCATCACGACCTTTTTGCTTTTAGTCGATGATGCGTACCAAGCGAGCCAGATATTAGGCTGGCTGACAGGTACACTCTATGGAACCGCTTGGAAACACGTCATTTCTTTGCTGCCTTGGGTACTCGGTTTTCTGCTGATGACCTTCTTTTTGTCCAAAGAGTTGGACGTGCAAGCCTTTGGAGACGAGCTTGCCGTAGGGTTGGGAAGTCCCGTCCAGAAAAACCGTTTGCTGTTGCTGCTCTGCAGCGTTGCCTTGGCTGGCGCTGCGGTCGGGATTGCGGGGGGAATTGCCTTTATCGGACTGATGGCGCCTCATATGGCTCGGCAGCTGGTAGGGCCTGTCCATCGCATGCTCCTTCCCGTCGCTGCCTTGGTGGGGGCGGTCCTGTTGCTGGCCGCCGATCTTGTGGGGAGGATCACGTTCAGTCCCCTGGATATTCCTGCAGGTGTCTTTACAGCCTCGATCGGTGCGCCGTTTTTCCTTTATCTCTTGTTTCGAAAACGCTCGTAATGAAAAATAGCCTGCATTCCATGGGTTTGACCATGGGCAGGCTATTTGAGTTCCCCTATCTTTAGTCCTTCTGCTTCCCCTGTTCTCTACTTCTAAATGACCAACCAGAGCTGCTTTTAAAAGAGTGAGTATTCCGAATATAGTTCGCTTTGCATAGTGACCCATATGGAAAAAATAGGTATCATTAAGATATAGACTGGCTAACCAAATACGCTTGCGAAGGAGGTTGTTCTGATGTATCAAATGGACAAAGATTTGCGCGAACACCTGCACAAGTGTGATGCTTCTCTGAAAAAACACTTGTCCCAAGCCACTGGCCACGATCACGAAGTCACTGTGTTGCTGCAACGAAAAACCGATTTGGACATGACCCTCTGCGCTGCGCTTGACCAGTATATGATTGATTGCGGTGCAGCCGTCGTGAAGGAGCTGCCGATTATCGATGCTGTGGTGCTGCGAGTGCCATTGAGCGCGTTGGGCCCGCTTGCCAGCAATCACGCTGTTCATCGAATCCACCTCGATCGCACCATGCATACGCTTTTGGACACCGCTTCCCCGACTATCGGAACAACCCCAGAATGGAGCAAGGGATTAACCGGCAAAGGCGTCACGATCGCCATCCTCGACACCGGAATCTATCCCCATCCCGACCTCATTTCACCCCCGAATCGTATTGTCGCCTTTTATGACCCCATACAGGGTAAAACGGAGCCCTATGATGATAACGGGCACGGCACCCATGTTGCCGGCTGCGCTGCCGGTTCGGGCGTATCCAGTAACGGAAAGTACCGTGGCCCCGCCTATGAAGCTTCGTTGGTAGGCGTAAAGGTGCTCGATGCCAGCGGGCAAGGCTCTGTATCGGATATCATCGACGGCATCCAGTGGTGCATTCAAAATAAAGATAAGTATGGCATCCGCATATTATCCCTCTCCCTCGGCGGACCCGCTACAGAATCGTATCGGGAGGATCCGCTTTGTCAGGCTCTTGAAAAAGCATGGGCTGCAGGCCTCACCGTGTTTGTCGCTGCAGGCAACGAAGGGCCGAGCGCCGGCACGATTGGCACTCCGGCCATCGATCCCGTCCTCATCACAGTCGGCGCCACCGATGATAAATATACCGTCGGATCAGAAGACGATGCGGTTGCCTCTTTCTCCAGTCGTGGCCCCACCATCGATGGTCTCGTCAAACCGGACATCGTCACCCCGGGCGTCAATGTCATTGCACTCCGCTCTCCCGGCTCCACGCTGGACAATGCCTATCCGCAACGCCGAGTAGATGAGCATTACTTTTCCCTTTCCGGCACTTCGATGGCCACACCGATTTGCGCAGGTGCTGCTGCGTTGCTCTTACAGGCGAAACCCGAAGCTACACCGGATGAAATCAAAACAGCTCTTCTCAATGGAGCGAAGGACTTGTTCCACGCCCCCAACATTGCCGGCAAGGGCTATGTAGACCTCGCAGGTGCGCTTCAGCTTATCGGACAGGACGGCAGCAGTCCACCGCCTCCTTCACCCGCGACTCCCCGTACCGTGGTCGCATATAGCCCGGATATCGCCGAGCTGATCTGGGAAGAGCTGATTCAGGCCAAAACATCGATTGAATTGGAAGTGCCGTTGCTCACGGATATTCAAACTATTACCGTCCTTACCAGCGCTGCAGAACGCGGCATACAGGTCCGGGTCCTCTTGGATACCTCGCAGCCAGCCAATCTGGAGACAGCACGCTTTCTGGAGGCAAAGGGCATTGCGGTTCAGGCCTTCAACAGCGGAAATGACCAAGGAGTTCAGCTCCATACGGCCATTGCCATTTTTGACCGTACCCGCGTCCTTCTTGGCAGCGGCTCGTGGACCTATCATGGCTTTTATGTGGCACGCGAGCATGTGCTGGTTACCGATGATCCCAAGGTCACCTCTCCCGTCATCGCGATGTGGGAGGATGATTGGGATCTGGCACAGAAAGCTTCTCGTTCCAACGTATACGCAGTCTTCAGCTAATCCCACGGGAAAACTCGGTTACACCCGGTGGCTTTACAAAAAAGAAACGGTCGTTCCTTGGAGAACGACCGTTTTTGGTTTGCGTTATTAACTTTTTTGCAGCTCTGCTTCATTTCCTTTTTTCATCCGCTGCAAGCACTTTTGGCACCTTTTGCTTTTTCGCCCAAACTCGGTATAATACTTCGTTTTTTTGCAGCCTGTGCAGGTCACATAAAGCGGACTGGCCATGTAGTAATTTTCCTCTGAGGTATTTTTCTCCAGATGGACGATTCGATTGAACTTAATCAACACATGAGCGGTATGGATCGCATCCACAAGCGCAGAGTGCAGTCTGCCTTCCTGAACAATGCCCGCTGCATCAATGGCGTCCTTCAGACTGATTTGTGTACGATCTGCTATCGCGGTGCTGATCACGGGCTGTATGTCGTTGTAGTTGCGCAGCCACCCCAGCGGAAGTCCAAAGCGGGCGCAGTGTTCAATCATCAGCTTTTTGTCGTCTCTGCCCCATGTGCATAGGTAGTAATCTTCATCTGTCCCGATCCACGCCAAAAAATCGTCAAATGCCTTTCGGAATGGAATGAACTCAGGCATGTCCTCTTTGCGCAGGCCGATAAATTTCCGGGTTCTTTCAGTAATACGCTGCTGGATATGGGGAAACGTATACCGCTGAAACGTATCCACATTGACCTGCTGTTCTTTCGTATCGATTTTGCAGGCCCCGATTTCAATAATTTCCGGCACGGTATCTTTCTTATAGGTTAACGTAGTTTCCAAGTCAAACACGATGATTTGCATCTCTCATTCACTTCCCGCGCTCTTCATTCATTTCCCTAGTATAGCCTCTACCGCAGCTTCTCATTTAAAATGCTGTCTTCCAAGACTGCAAATTTATCTCCATATACTTTGGTAATATGTTGTGCTCCCCATGCGCACAACGAATCCAAGATTCCCTTTAGGCTCCATCCGTATTCGCTCAGCTCGTACTCCACTTTCGGAGGAACCTGATTATAGGTAATTCGGTTGATGATCCCATCCTCCTCCAGTTCACGCAATTGCTGCGTGAGCATTTTTTGCGTGATGCTTGGCATAAGCCTTTTCAGTTCGCTTGTCCGCTTCTTGCCATGCGTCAAATGGCAAAGAATCACGCATTTCCACTTGCCCCCGATAACCTCAAGCGTCGCCTCTACGGAAATATTGTACTTCTTTTTCTTCATACATCTCCCTCTCTTTAATAGGTACAAAAAAGTGCCTATATTACTTTTCAGTACCTACATTACCCCAAAGTACGTACTTTTCTTATTCATTCATATCTACCATAATAACGTATGCCAGCTGGTTGTCACGAAAAAAATAGAAAACAAGGAGGAGAACCATGCCTGTTCAAAATAGAAGTACGTTGGCGCTGCTTGCCCTGGCAGTCAGTGCCTTCGCCATTGGAACAACCGAATTTATCAGTGTCGGACTTTTACCATTGATTGCGCAAGACTTGCACATTCCTGTCACGACTGCCGGGTTAACCGTATCGATATATGCGCTTGGGGTAACAGTGGGAGCCCCCCTCTTAACATCACTCACTTCCACCATGCAGCGCAAGACGCTGTTGCTGTGGATCATGCTTGTGTTTATTGTCGGGAACAGCCTGGCTGCCGGCGCCTCAAGCATTGGAATTTTGCTGTTTGCTCGTGTGATTTCTGCATTTTCCCACGGGGTGTTTATGTCAATCGGCTCTACCATCGCCGCTGATCTTGTACCGGAAAACCGCAGAGCCAGCGCCATTTCGACGATGTTTACCGGACTTACCGTTGCGACTATTACCGGTGTGCCGTTGGGAACTTATATCGGGCAGCAATTTGGCTGGAGAACGGCATTCATCGCGATCGTGATTGTCGGGCTTATCGCATTGATTGCCAACGCGGTACTGATCCCTTCCCACCTGCGCAAAGGAACGCGTACGACGCTCAGCGACCAATGGAAGCTCGTCACCAATGGCCGTTTGCTCCTGATGTTTTTGGTCACTGCCCTTGGCTATGGAGGAACTTTTGTTGTATTCACGTACCTGTCTCCATTGCTTCAGGAGATAACCGGATTTGGCCAAGGAACTGTCGCCGCCATTCTGCTTGTGTACGGTATCGCCATTGCCATCGGGAATATTTTTGGCGGAAAAGTATCGAACCAAAAGCCTATCGTAGCCTTATTATATATGTTTATTGTCCAATCGATCGTGCTTTTTATCCTTACTTTTACGGCACCCTATAAAATAGCAGCATTGATTACCATCATCTTCATGGGACTTCTCGCTTTCATGAACGTTCCCGGATTACAGCTGTATGTGGTTATGCTGGCGGAGCGCTTTGTACCGAAGGCAGTAGACGTCGCCTCTGCCCTTAATATCGCTGCTTTTAACGCCGGAATTGCGATTGGGTCCTATTTGGGTGGGATCATCACCGATTCACTGGGTCTCATCCACACACCGTGGATCGGTGCGGTTATGGTATTGGGAGCCGTTGCTCTTACTTGGTGGAGTCGAGTCTTGGAGCGAAAAGATAGCGTCTGACCAGCCATAGTGGTGGGGGAAGGGAAGATCGGGCGGGCTGCGTTCTTGCCACACCTGCAAGGAGAGTAGGACTGTCCGGTTCCGCTTGCAAAATCGGTACGTCGCGCAAAAGGTTCGAGGGAGCCTATTCAACGTAGAGGTTGCACGACAAGCGTGTACCGATTTTGCAAGCTCCACCTCTGTAGGTGTGACAAAGACTTCGCCCGTCCCGATCTTCCCTTCCTCATGCGGCTATTGGTTTCATTTCAACATGAAGCAGAGTTTAATCTACAACAGCAACTTTTATAACACATTCATTTTGGAGGTAATCAAAAATGGCTAAACACTTACAGGATACAACCACTCTATCCAACGGAATCAAAATGCCTTGGCTCGGCCTCGGCGTTTTCAAAGTAGAAGAAGGTCCGGAATTGGTTCAAGCGGTGAAAACCGCGATTGCCCACGGATACCGCAGCATTGATACTGCCGCGATCTACGGAAATGAGGAAGGCGTCGGTCAAGGGATTCGTGAAGGGATGGCGGCAGCTGGTGTTTCCCGAGAGGACTTGTTTGTCACTTCAAAAGTATGGAACGCCGATTTAGGCTACGAATCTACCCTGGCAGCCTTTGAGACAAGCCTGCAAAAACTGAATCTTGATTATCTGGACCTATACCTGATCCATTGGCCCGTGGCCGGAAAATATAAAGATGCATGGAGAGCATTGGAAAAGCTGTATCGGGACGGACGTGTCAAAGCCATCGGCGTGAGCAACTTCCAGATTCATCATCTGGAGGACCTCATGAAAGATGCTGAAATCAAACCGATGGTCAATCAAGTGGAGTACCACCCGCGTTTAACGCAACTGGAGCTGAAGACTTTTTGTGAGCAACACCAGATTCAATTGGAAGCCTGGTCTCCTTTAATGCAAGGTCAGCTGCTGGACAATCCCGTCCTGAAAGAAATCGCTGACCGTTATCACAAATCAATTGCGCAGGTCATTTTGCGCTGGGATTTGCAAAACGGTGTAGTGACGATTCCAAAATCCACAAAAGAAGCACGTATTGTGGAAAACGCCACTGTGTTCGATTTTGAGTTATCCCCAGCTGATATGGAAAAGATCAATTCTCTGAATCAAAATCTGCGTGTCGGTCCCGATCCGGACAACTTTGATTTTTAATCGCAAACGACACGAAAAAAACTAGCGCCCCAATAGGACGCTAGTTTTTCTTATGCCTCTTCCGCTTCCGGAACAAAGGTCCGTTTTGCCAGTTCGGCATCCAGCATATAGAACGCATTGCTGTCATTATCGATCCGTCGCAGCTTTTGAATGATGCTGTCAAAAGTGGACTCTTCTTCTACCTGCTCATCAATAAACCATTTCAGGAAGTTGATGGTTGCATGCTCCCGTTCACTCCAAGCCGCATCGGAAAGCTCATAAATTCGCTTGGTTACCGTTTGCTCATGCGCATATGCCTGTTCAAACGTATCCAGCAAAGAGCTGTATTCGTTCACAGGATCATGCATCCCTGTCACCAGCGCCCGTTTCCCCAGGCGATTAATGAAGTTGAAAATCTTCATGGCATGAAATTTTTCTTCCTCGGATTGGACGATAAAAAAGTTGGCAAAGCCGTCGTAGCTTTCGGCCGAACAATACGCCGCCATCGCAAGATATACTTGCGAGGAGTAAAATTCATAATTCATCTGCTCGTTTAACTTATCCAATAATTGTTGGGAAATCATCCGGTCACACCCTTTGTTTGTCCATTATTTTGCAAATTTATCCTATTGTATCACATACCTGCTCCCTACAAGTATCTTCCTTGTTTCGTCCAAATATTTTTGGAATAATTGGAAATGATAAAGGCACTTGTGAAACTGGAACGTACAAAGAAGGAGGAGCAACCATGGATTATCGGATTGAAAGAGATACCTTGGGAGAAATTCAGGTTCCTGCAGATCGTTTATGGGCCGCCCAGACGCAGCGGAGCTTGCAAAACTTTCCGATCGGAATCGAAAAAATGCCGCTCGAGGTTATCCACGTATTTGCCATTCTGAAAAAAAGCGCGGCGCTGGCCAATCTGCAGCTAGGAAAGCTGGAAAAGGAAAAGGCAGACGCAATCATCGCTGCAGCCGAAGAGATCATTACCGGCAAGCTTGATGACCACTTTCCCTTGGTTGTCTGGCAAACCGGCAGCGGTACCCAGTCCAATATGAATGTGAACGAGGTCATCGCCAACCGAGCCAACCAGCTTTTGCAGGATAAAGGCAGCTCCTTGCGCATTCACCCCAATGATGACGTGAATCGTTCCCAAAGCTCGAACGATACGTTCCCGACCGCCATGCATGTTGCGGCATTACTCGCCATTGAAGATCATGTGCTGCCAAAGCTAGAGATTTTAAAGGACACCCTCAAAAGAAAGAGCGAACAATTTGCCGAGATTATCAAGATCGGCCGAACTCATCTGCAGGATGCTACTCCGTTGACCTTGGGCCAGGAGATTAGCGGCTGGCACCGGATGCTGGAAAAAACGGAAGGCATGATTAAGCAAAGTGCAGAATCGCTTCGGGAGCTAGCCATCGGCGGGACAGCTGTCGGAACCGGAATTAATGCCCACCCCCGCTTCGGAGAGCTGGTTGCAATGGAAATCAGCAAGTTAACAGGTAAACGTTTTGTATCGGCTCCCAATAAATTCCACGCCTTGACGAGCCACGATGAAATCGCCTATGTGCACGGTGCATTAAAGGCTCTTGCCGCAGACCTGATGAAAATCGCAAATGATGTCAGATGGCTGGCGAGCGGACCTCGCAGCGGAATTGGTGAAATCACCATTCCCGAAAATGAACCGGGCAGCTCCATTATGCCGGGAAAAGTGAACCCGACCCAAAGTGAAGCCATGACCATGGTGGTTTGCCAGGTCATGGGCAACGATGCCACGATCGGCTTTGCGGCCAGTCAGGGAAATTTTGAGTTGAATGTCTTTAAGCCAGTCATTATCTATAACTTCTTACAATCTACACGTTTGCTCGGAGATGCGATGGCTTCCTTTAACGATAATTGCGCGGTCGGCATTGAACCGAACCTTCCTGTACTGCGCAGCAATTTGGAACGCTCGCTAATGCTGGTGACCGCACTCAATCCGCATATCGGTTACGAGAATGCGGCAAAAGTGGCGAAGCTGGCTCATAAAGAAGGGCTTACATTGAAGGAAGCGGCCATAAAGAGCAATCTGCTAACGGCTGAGCAGTTTGATGAGATTGTTCGTCCGGAGAAAATGATTCATCCGAAGGAGTAATAGCTCTTTGGCTTGGATCGAGTAGTAGTGGTGGGGGAAGGGAAGACCGGGCTGTGCTGCGTTCTTGCCACACCCGCAAGGGGGTAAAAACTGTCCGGCTCCGCTCCCAAAAACGGTACGTCGCGCAAAAAGTTTCGAGGAAGCATATTCAAACGTGGGGGGTTGCGCTACAAGCGTGTACCGTTTTTGGAAGCTCCGCCTCTGTAGGTGTGACAAAGACTCCGCCCGTCCCGATCTTCCCTTCCTCACGTTGCATTGTTCACCCCCTTACCTTTAAAAAAACAAAAAACGGAGGCGCTATTCATCGCGTCTCCGTTTTATTCTTCTTGTATATAACCCAATCCATATGGTAAACTGGATTAGTCTGCACACATAATTATTAATCAGAAAAGATTTTCCCAATTTAATTGTATCACAGAATACTAGCCTTGTCAAACCTTTTGATCAGCGCCCACAAGATCCAAAAAAGGAGCGATTCAATGAGTATCGTGGAACGAGATTGGCAGGAAGAGCAAATGCGTGTCCAAGAGGTTATCAACATCATTGAGAATCGCATCGACACCTTGCAAGAGCAGGTTGGCGGCATTCAGGCAGACATTGTGGACATCCGCAAAAATTTTTGGGAGGATGTCACCGTCAATTTTGACGATGCCCACGAAGCCGCAGAGACCTACGCCAGCATCAAGCAGCAAGCCGAAGTATTGTCCGAACGGGAAAGGATCCACCGCCACGCCCAGAAGCAGCTAAAAACGATGCTTCGCCTCAAGCAGAATCCGTATTTCGGACGGATCGACTTTCAGGAAGAAGGTGAACCGGGTCCGGAACAGATCTATCTCGGGATTGCTTCCCTGCTCGACGACGATGAAGCATCCTTTCTAATTTATGATTGGCGCGCCCCTGTGGCCAGCCTCTATTATGATTACCCGCCCGGTCCAGCCTCTTATGAAACACCTGGTGGCACCATCGATGGAACCATGGATTTGAAACGGCAATATATCATACGCGACGGTCAAATCCGCAGCATGTTTGACACCGGCGTGACGATCGGCGATGAGCTTTTGCAAAATGTATTGGGCAAACAGTCCGATACCCAGATGAAAAGTATTGTCGCTACGATTCAAAGAGAGCAAAACCGGATCATCCGCAATGAACGCAGCCGCCTTTTGATCGTACAGGGCGCAGCCGGAAGCGGCAAAACGAGCGCGGCTCTCCAGCGTGTCGCCTATTTGCTTTACCGCTACAGGGAAACGCTGCGCGCCGAACAAATCGTGCTCTTCTCCCCCAATCCGATGTTTAACAGCTATGTCTCTACCGTTCTTCCCGAGCTGGGCGAGGAAAATATGCAGCAAACCACCTTTCAAGAGTATTTGGAGCGGCGTATTGGTTCGACATTCAGACTCGAAGATCCGTTTATGCAACTGGAATATGTGCATACCGCTAGCTCAGATCCTGGCTATTCCACCAGATTGGCGGGCATTCAATTTAAATCCTCTGTCGCTTTCCTCCAAGTGCTGGAGCGTTATCTGGATCGACTGGGGCAAGCAGGCATCCGTTTTCACGACATCCAACTTCGTGGCGAAACGCTGATTTCTGCTGAACAGATCGCTGAGTATTTCTATTCGCTGGATCGCTCCTACCGGATTCCTAATCGCATCACACTGGTGGTCCAATGGCTCCTAAGCCAACTGGATGATCTGGCCCGCAAAGAACGTAAGAAACACTGGGTAGAAGACGAGATCGAGCTGCTGGACCAAGACGACTACCGGGAAGTGTATGGGGAGCTCCGCAAAAGAAAACGGGCCCGAGGCGACACCTTCGACGACCACGAGCTTGAGCAAAAGCTGCTGGCCAAAATGGTCGTGGACCGCTACTTCGAGCCCATCCGCGCTCAGGTGAAACGCCTGCGCTTTATCGATATGCCGTCCACGTATAAGCAGTTGTTTACGGAACCGGCAGAAGCACTCTTCACCGATCGTGATTCTCCTCTGCCAGCTGCATGGAAAGACATTTGCAATCAGACGGTGGAACGCTTGAACCGCTCCGAGCTGACCTATGAGGACGCAACGCCCTTTCTCTATCTGAAGGAACGGATCGAAGGGTTCCGCACGAACACTTCTGTCCAACACATCTTCATCGATGAAGCACAGGATTACTCACCGCTTCAGTTCGCTTTTCTCAAGCGACTGTTTCCATACAGCAAAATGACGGTCTTGGGTGATCTAAACCAAGCAATCCATGCCCATGCGGCCGATAATGCTTTTTCCCAGCTTGCTGCCCTTTTCGAGGAAGCACAGACCGAGACCATTATTTTGACGCGAAGCTACCGTTCTACCCGGCAGATTATCCAATTCACCCAAGGCATGATTCCAGGTGGAGATCAAATCGAACCGTTCAACCGTGATGGCCAAAAGCCTACCGTAACAAAAGCAACCGACCTTACCGATCTCACTGCCAAAATCGAAGCGCGAGTGCATGCATTGCAAGCAGAAGGACACCGGACGATTGCGATTATCTGCAAAACGGCGCAGGAAAGCCGTAACGCATACGAGTCCCTGCAAGCTGTCCTCCCGCTGCGTCTGATCGAAAAGGAAACCATCTCCTTTGCACCCGGCATACTGGTCATCCCCTCCTATCTCGCAAAAGGGGTGGAGTTTGACGCGGTCATCATCTACAACGCATCCCAGACACATTATGGCGAAGAGAAGGATCGAAAGCTGTTTTATACTGCCTGTACGCGGGCCATGCACGAGCTGCACCTATACTATCTGGATGAACTCAGCTCGTTTGTCCAAACACTTTCCCCCGACACCTATACGCTGGAAGAATATTAGTAAAGCTTGGCTACGCCAAGTTTTCGGCGGAGCCTTAGTTGCAAAAAAGCCGCTGCTCGTGACTCCCATTCACTTGCAGCGGCTTCGCTTATTCTTTTACCGTTTGACGGCGTCTTACCAACAAGAGATAGCAGAGAATGGCGCCTACATCCGCCGCAGCGATGACAATCCCCATCGGGACGGCTGTCTGACTACCTCCCATCCCTACCAGTGGAGCAACAATACCACCAAAAACAAAGGAGAGCACACCCAGTAAAGCAGAAGCGCTGCCTGCCGCGTTCCCTTGATTTTGCATCGCCAAGGAAAAGCCTGTAGCCGAGACAATCCCTACGCTCGATACGACCACGAACAACGGAATCAGCACACCATAGAGTCCCGCTCCGAGCATAATCATGGTGAACAAGGTGATCCCTCCGACCGCCGCATAAAGCAAGCCGCCGACCAGCAATTTCGTCTCACCAAGCTTCCCAACTAATCTACCTGTCACCTGCCCTGCAATGATGATCCCTAGTCCGTTGCAGGCAAAAATCAGACTGAACGTTTGCGGTGAAACACCGTAGATCTCCTGCAATACAAACGGAGACCCGGAAATATAAGCAAACATGGCCGCGGTCACCAGCCCCTGACAGATCGCATAGCCCATAAACACACGATCACTGACCAACCTGCGGAAGGTGGAAAAGGTATTGCTGATTCCTCCTTTGGAACGACGCTCGCTCGGCAAGGTCTCCCGCAAGCCAAACAACACGGCTACCAGCATCGCAAGGCCAATCAGAGCAAGCACGACAAATACCCCTCGCCAGGATGTAACCTGCAAAAGCTGTCCACCGGCAATCGGCGCCAGGATAGGTGCAGCCCCATTTACCAGCATTAATAGGGTGAAGAACTTCGTCAATTCTGTACCCGCATACATATCTCTGACCACCGCCCGAGAGATCACGATGCCCGCCGAACCAGCCAGTCCTTGAACAAAGCGAAGCCAGACAAACGTCCAGATCGAAGGCGCCCATGCACACAGCAAGGAGGAAATCGCATACACGATCAGCCCGATCAGCAGCGGAACGCGCCGCCCTCGAACATCACTAACCGGTCCTGCCAGCAGCTGCCCAAGCGAAAGACCCAGCAGGCAAGCGGTCAAGCTGAGCTGAGCCAAAGAAGTGCTGGTCTCCAGATCCCCTGCCAGATTTGGCAACGCAGGCAAATACATATCAAGCGATAACGGCCCAAACGCCGATAATGAACCGAGTATCAGTGCCATCCACAGACGACCTGATTTTTTTGCGGGTGTTGCGTAAGTTGTGCTCACATCATTCATACTACATTTCCTTTCTCTCTTACAGCACTAATTCCAACCACTCTTCTTTTGTAATCGGCCCGAAATAATAGGGCAAATCATACTGCTCCCACAGCCGGGACAGCGTTTCCCGGTCATAACGCAGGCCAGCCAGCTTATCCGTGATCTCGGTGCTGTCTCCTCGGCCAAAAAAGTCGCCATAGATGGCCGCCGAGGTAATGATGCCGCCTTCCACGAAAAGCCTCACATCAAAGGTGCCCGCTCCTAACCGCTGCACGCGCTTCACATTGAATGCCGGCGACTTGCCATAGTTCCAGTTCCAATTCTGGTAGCGTTCGCGGGAAATCTCATGAATCCGCTCCCAATCTGCCTCGGTCAACACATATTGCTCGACCTGTGAGCCTGCAAATATCGATTCCAACAGATGCTGGCGGAATGCCTCGATGCTCATTGGCTCACGCATAAATTCCGAGATGTTGGCTACGCGGCTCCGGACGGACTTGACTCCTTTTGACTTGAATTTTTCAGGATTCACGTTCAGTGCGGAAGACACATTTTCCATCTGCGAATGGAACAGCAGTGTACCGTGTGTGAACATGCGACCTCTGGTGGAAAACTGAGCATTTCCCGAAATTTTACGTTCTCCTATCTGAATGTCGTTGCGCCCCGTCAATTCCGCTTCTACCCCTAACTGATGAAGCGCCCGAATCACTGGTTCGGTAAACTTTCGATAGTTGTGAAACGAATTTCCATCATCCTTGGTGATAAAACTGAAATTCAAGTTGCCCAAATCATGATAGACCGCTCCGCCGCCGGACAAGCGCCGGACTACGTGGATCCCATTCGCCTCCACATATTCCGTATTGATTTCCTCCACCGTATTTTGGTTTTTACCAATAATAATCGATGGCTCATTGATGTAGAACAGCAAATAGTCCTCGTCCGCAGGCAGGTGTTTTAACGCATATTCCTCAATCGCGAGGTTAATGCGCGGATCGGTAATGTTTTGGTTGTCGATAAAACGCATACTGCTATCCCTCCGTAGGTTCCACTAGACCAAGAATAGATTCTTCAAATAATGGTACAACCCGTCCTCCCGATATGAGTAGGGCGTCACTTCATCCGCACGCTCCTTGACATGCTCGGCAGCGTTTTTCATCGCGACCGCATGCCCGGCATACTGGAACATCGGCAGGTCATTTTCGCTGTCGCCGACGGCCACAATCTCTTCATTGCTGATGGAGAAGCGCTCCAGCAACAGCTTGATTCCGGTTGCCTTCGAGACATTCGCCACCATGATTTCAACATTGTGCTCAGTCGAAGAGAATGTCGCAAACGCGGTTTCCTGCTTGCGAACCTCCAGATCGCTCCGAAATTTCTGGATCGCAGCGAGATCACGACTGAAAAAATAGATTTTTGCCACACTGCCCGCATCTAGCGTAGACTGCCAGTGGATTTGCTCTTTCATCGCATTTTTCCGGGACAGCCACTCATTGATTTCAACCGTTTCCGGCTTTGGGTCGGTGATCTGTTTGTCAAAATAGCCACGATCCACTTCCAGGGAGACACGCGCCCCTGCATTCGGATGCACTTCATAGTAGATCTCTCGTTTGCGCGCTTCCTCCACCAGATCATGGACGAGACGAGGCGAAAGAGCATGCTGCACCAGCTGCTCCTCTCCCACAAATACCGCCATGCCATTCGAAGTCACATACCCGTCCACTTCGAGATCTGCAGGAGACACGTCTCTGATTTCGCGCGGAGTCCGTCCCGTGGCAATAAAGACATAGGTGCCGCGCTGACGCAGTTCTTTTAGCAACTGGCGCAGATTGTCGCTGACACGATTCTGCTCATTCAACATCGTACCGTCCATATCGAGGACAATTGCTTTGTATGGCATTTTCTCTCCAGCCCTTCTATCTTCAGCTTCTCTATCGCGACTCGATGATTGTATAGCAACTATTTACAACTATATACTGAAACAGGTCGTATTCAAATCGAGAATTATTATGTTTTGATGATAAAAAGATCCCTCTGCAGCTATACAGAGGGATCCTTCTTGTTTATTTTTGAACTTTTACTACCGTTTCACCCATTACCAAGAATCCATTCACGTAACCTCTGAAAGAAACGGTCACGTCAGATGGTGTCCATGTGAAATCGGAACGTTCAAACTTAAATTGTCCTTGCTTGGCTTGATTGTAATATCCATTGTTACTTGCCAGAGCCTTTACACCGTTAAGCGTAGCCGTCTTCAGATCGAAGCCTTCCGTACTGTAACCTTTCGGCAGGCTTACGCGAACCGTAAATACGCCATTGTTGCCCTTCAATACTTTTGGTGTTACTTCGATCGTTGCAGGGATATACACATTCACTTGTTTTTGAATTGTCGTTGTCAATCCAGCAGCATCGGTTACCGTTACATTGATTTTGTACGTACCTGGCTTGCTAAACACGAATGTGCCGCCATTCTCTACGACTTTGCCAGTGGACTCATTTGGTCCAATGACAGTCATTTTTTCACTAGCGATACCCGACAACTGATCTTTCGCTACATAGGTTAGTTGTACGGATTCAGCCAGCTTGTACAACTCTTGAAGTTCCATTGTAAGGACTGGTGCAGTCTTATCGATCTTCACTACTACAGTCTTATCCACTTCTTTGTTTCCAGCTTTATCAACCGAGTAGTATACGATCGTATGGATGCCCTCTTCCCGAACGGTGAGAGAAGATCCTTCTACGAATGGAGCCCCGTTTACAGCATAGAAGGTTTTTTCTACCCCACTAAGCGCATCTGTAGCAGACAAGGTTACATCTACATCTGCCTTCGCCCAAGCAGTTGGAGCAGTCGCTTCTGTTACCGGTGCTGTTTTATCTACTTTTACTTCGATCGTTTTCACTTGTTCAGCATTGCCTGCAAGGTCAACCGAATAGAAGGATACTTTGTGCACGCCTTCTTCTTCAACCTTTACAAGTGTTCCCTCCGTAAATTCGGAGTCGTTGATGGAATAGAAGGTTTTCGCTACGCCACTGGCAGCATCGGCTGCAATTAACGTAAACTCTTGACCGGACCATTCAGGGATCTCACTTGTTTTGGTTACCGGCGCTGTTTTATCCACTTTTACTTCGATCGTTTTGACTTGCTCAGCATTTCCTGCAAGGTCAATCGAATAGAAAGTTACTTCGTTTACGCCTTCCTTCTCTACGGTTACGGTTGTGCCTTCTACAAAAGAAGAACCGTTGACCGCGTAGAATGTCTTCGCTACTCCACTCTCAGCATCAGTAGCGGCAAAGGTGACAACTCCGTTTTCCTTTTGCCATCCAGCCGGAGCGGTATAAGTAGTTACCGGAGCTGTTTTATCAACTTTTACCTCAATTACTTGTGCTTCTTCTTTATTTCCTGCCTGGTCAACCGAGTAGAAAGATACTTGATTCAATCCTTCTTTCTCGATCTTAACCGTTGTCCCTTCAACAAAATCGGAACCGTTCACCGAGTAGAAAGTCTTCGCCACTCCACTCGCTTCGTCATTAGCCGTTAAAACAATCTCCTCAACGGACCATTCTTTAAAATCACTTGCTTTTGTGACTGGAGCCGTTTTGTCTACCTTAACCGTAATGGTTTTGGCAGCTTCTTTGTTTCCGACTTTGTCTACGGAATAGTAGGAAACGTTGTAAACGCCCTCGCTGTTGAGTGTAACCGTTGAGCCTTCTGCAAAAGCAGCATCGTTTACGGAGTAGTAGGTTTTCGCAACACCTGTCCCACTGTCAGTAGCCGACAAGGTAACCTCAACTGGAGTTTTGTTCGTCCAATCAGTTGGTGCTGTCGCAGTCGTTACCGGAGCCTCTGTGTCCACGATCAGCTTAGCTACCACTACATTGGAAGGTTTGGATTCACCAAACGAATTGCTGAGAGATGTCACATAGAACTGGTGATCCGCATACGACAGATTGGACACCGTAAATGACAGATTGTTTAATCCTTTTGTCAACAACACAGGATTTCCATCAATGATTTCATAAACGTTGTATCCATTTGCGTAGGTGACAAAGTTCCAGGAAATCTGAGCGCTTGTCTCGCTGGTTAGCTTCAGATTTGCCACTGGTGGCTGCATGATCGGATATACGATCGTTTCAGACACTCGATTGGATGGAGCGGATTCGCCAAAACGCGTGTTATACAGCGTCAATTCGAAGTGATGGGTATCTTCAGACAAATTATAAACTTTGTAGGTCAGAGCGGTACCTTTATAAAGCAGTTGGCGAGTATCACCTTTTACTTCATACAAACGGTACTCGTTCGCCCATGTAGCAGCTGACCACGTGAAGGTCATATTATTCACGTTAAAGACCGATTTTTTCAGTTCTGGCGCTTGAAGAACAGGCCATGCCAGAGTGAATGTCAATTTGCTGGCTACTGGAGATTCTCCGAACTGATCACTGTACGAAGTCACCTCGTAGCTGTATTCTCCCTCAGGCATGTTGAGGTACTTCGCATACGCGGTTGTCACTGTACTCTTCAAGACTCTTTGACCGTTGACGATTTGATAGACTTTATAGGCAGTAGCGTAGGACGCCGCATCCCATTTCAAGGTAATGTCGTTGCCACTTGTAATCGTCTGTGTCAAATCAGCAGGCGGCTGCATGGTTGGGAATTCCAAGGTAAAGGACACTTGGCTTCCTTCCGGCGATTCGCCAAATTCATTGCTGAAGGAATGCACTTCATAGAGATACTCGCCTTCAGCTGAGTTCGGGAACGAAACAGCCGCGCCCGTTACAGTCTTCTTCAACACTTTCTCTTCGCCAATCACTTGATAGACTTTGTAGGAATTGGCGTACGTGACTGCACTCCATTTCAACGTTACGTCATTGCCATTTGCAATCGTATAAGTGAGATTGGCCGGAGCTTTCATGACACTTTGAACTAAATCAAGAGTCAGCTTCGCGCCTACTTGAGATTCTCCAAAACGTGTGCTGACCGAGTGAACGAGGTACGTATGCTCACCTGCAGCTACGTTGGTAATTGTTGCACCAAGCGTAGACACCGTAGCTTTTAATACTTTTTGATCTCCAACAAGCTCATAGACTTTGTAAGTATTCGCATACGGTACAGCCGCCCATGTCAAAGCAATATCATTTCCGTTTTTAACTGTGTAAGCAAAGTTCTCTGGAGCAGTCATCGTTGGATGAACCAACGTGAAAGTCAATTCTGCACCTACAGGCGATTCACCCAAAGCAGTCGATGCGGAATGAACCACAAATGTATAATCGCCTGCTGGCTGATTGTTGTATCTCACTGATGTCGTCGTAGCCGTGCTCTTCAGTGTTTTCTGACCATCAACCATTTGATACACTTTGTAGCTGGTCGCGTAAGGTACTGCATTCCATTTCAACGTGATGTCATTTCCGTTTGCAATGGTGTGCGTAAGGTTCGTCGGCGTTTCCATTGTCTGGCCGTTCATCGTAAATGTGAGCTTGCTTCCTACCGCAGACTCACCGAAACGAGTGGAGACAGAGTGCACCTCAAACGTGTATTCACCAGATGGTTGGCTGGTATAGGTAACGGTTGTTCCACTTACTGAGCTTTTCAGCGTCTTTTGTCCATCTTTGATTTGATAGACTTTGTAACTGGTCGCATACTCTGCAGCGGCCCAGCTCAGCGAAAAGTCGGTGGCACTTTTGATGGTTTGCACCAGATTTGCTGGCGGAAGCATCGTTGGGTGGACAAGTGTGAAGGACAGCTTGCTTCCCTCTTGCGATTCACCAAAGCGAGTGGAGTAAGAATACACTTCAAAGCTGTACTCGCCCGCAGGTTGGTTCGCATAAGTGGCTGTTGTTCCACTTACCGTGCTTCTCAATACTTTCTGTCCATCTTTGATCTGATAAACTTTGTAGCCTGTAACGTTTGCTGCAGCGCTCCAGGTTAATACGATATCGTTCCCGTTTTTCACGTTATAAGCCAGATTGCCCGGCGGAACCAAGACTACATCGCCCAAAGCAAACGTGAGTGTGCTTCCTTCCTGCGATTCTCCGAAGCGATCGCTGTAGGAGTGAATTTCAAAGATGTATTCACCGGATGGCTGATTCGTGTAAGTGACGGAAGTTCCTGTCACTGTGCTTTTCAATACCTTTTCTTCACCGATCACTTGGTAAATTTTGTAGCTGTTAGCGTTTGCTACACTGCTCCAGGTAAGCACGATATCATTCACATTTTTGGTGGTGTAGGTAAAATTGCTTGGCGCTACCATCGCTACTTCACCCAAAGAGAAAGTAACTTGGCTACCCTCCTGCGATTCTCCAAAACGCTCACTATAGGAGCGAATTTCAAACACATAATTTCCCGCAGGCTGGTTGGTATACGTAACGGTTGCACCCGTCACTGTGCTTTTCAGCACTTTTTCCTCGCCGATGATTTGATAGATTTTATAGCTTTCCGCGTTTGTTGCGCGAGTCCATGTCAAGACGATGTCGTTCGCATTTTGAATTTTGTATGCGAAATTCGTTGGCGCAGCCATTGCTACATCGCCAAGACTCAGCGTTACTACGCTACCCTCTTTGGACTCTCCGAAGCGATCGCTATAAGAATGTATCTCATACACGTATTCTCCAGACGGCATGTTGGTATAGGTGACGGTTCGACTGGATACCGTGCTTTTCAGCACTTTTTCATCATTGATTACTTGATAGACTTTATAATCTGTTGCATAAGATGATGACGCCCATTTGAGGGTGATGTCATTTCCGTTTGCAATCGTAAAGGTTGGACTCGCTGGAGCCTCCATTACCGGAAATACAACGGATACTTCTACTGGCTGTGAAAGAGATGATTCGCCAAAATCAGCATGTTCCGCAGACACCGCGTACGAATAAGTTCCCTCCGGAGCATTTGTGATTTTATAGGTGCGAGTTGTCGCCGAAGAAACCAATGTCTTCTCACCGTCAGCGGTTACCTGATAAATATTGTATTCCTCTGCATTGTCAGAAGCAGTCCAGCTCAATACGATATCATTTCCGTTTTGAATCGTATGTGTTACAGAAGCAGGCGCCTGCATTTCTGGATAGGAAATATCCACGTTTACAGGTGCACTTGGACCAGATTCACCTTCTGCTGTCAGTGTCGATACCACATAGCTGTAAGAACCCTCATCGAGATCTTCCAGCGTGTAAGATGTCGATGTTACTTTATCAAGCATCACCAGTTGGCCATCCGTAATTTCGTACACATTGTACCCGTTGGCTCCATACACCGAAGACCATGTTAATTTAACATCCTTCGGGGTGATAAGTTGATAGTTAAGATTGCTAGGGGGGAGGATATTGCTGTTTACACTCGATGCAAATGCATTTGCCATTGGAATCAAAAATTGGAACAATAAAAGCACCGACACGAGCAATGACAATTTGCGACTAATTCGTTCTCCCATGAATGAATCCTACCTTTCTTCGTGAAAAAAGGCGCAGAAGCTAAAAAAAGAACCTCTGACAAGGTCCATAGAACTAAGTACTATGTCTCCTTGTGGCAACCGGCTACCATCCACACTTGTGTGGTTCAGGCCCTTGGCTTTGCGTCTCATGATTTCTCATGATTTGCCCTTATCACTCATTTTAATCAAGACTTTAAACCTATTATAATTGACCTACCAAAACATTGTGAATGAGTCGTTTTACCTATTAACGTATAAAATATCCACCTCCTTACTAGATCTTATTACCCTTTAAGAATCTACTTAAAACCAAGCATTTTCATAATTATTTAATTCCACGCTACCCCTACTGCATAGCCTCATATCACTCTATTTGCGCCTATTCGGGCTATTCTAGCGACAATCCGCCACTATTCGCAGGAAAACTACAATACTAGTCACGTTCTGCACTCATCCTCTGACAATCTTTTCAGCATAAATTTCTTATAATGAGAAAAAAAGCGAAGCGGTGAGCATGATTATGGAGAAATCTGCGAAAGTCTTTCAAATAAATCATCGTCTCTCTGAAGCAACTTCGTCTGCCCAATCTGACCAATCTGATCAAGCTGTTACGCTGATTCACTTTTTCCGTTTTATTGGAGGCAATGCCAGCGAAACGGAAGAGATGGTCAAACAGCTCCAAGCATTGAAACGAAAAAAGGGGCTCTTGCTTGGCATGTTTCGATTCCCCTTTCGCTATGAGGGAAAAAAACGGCTGCAAATCGCCATCCACCAATACACCCTTATGAAGCAGATCTGTGATTCCGTCACCTATTTTTATGGGGATGGCATGATGGACATGCTCGAACCGGGAACGACCGTCAAAGACGCCAACGAGATCTTTTATTTGCTGGAAGAAGCCGTGGTTGATACGTTGGAGGAAATGATCTGTATCCCGGGGGAAATGAACATCGACGTCCACGATATCCAGACCTTCCTGACTGCTAATAAAGGCCCTTTTTTCCTCCATTCATTTGAAGGCAATTCGTTTGACGAGCCGTTGAAGCATTTTATTTCCACGCCGTATTTGCCGTTGGATTTCGCGGATGGGCAGCATATGATCATCTCGATTGGCTATACCCGCGATGTAGATATGGAATCATTCCGCCAGATCAATTTGCGTCTGAATGACCTGTTTCATAAAGCCGACCTGTTTAAAATCGGCTCCCGCTATATCGACGAGCCGGGGCAACGCATCAAAATCACACTGTTGGTCAACGGTTTAGCTGATCCGTTCCCGCTCTCGGATGACATGAAACCAAACAAACTTCCCGCTTTTTCCTTACACAAGAAATGGCGGCCGAAGCTGCTGCTTGGGAAAAAGCTGAAATGGTTGTCCCCGCTTTTGAAGCATATCGATTCTTGAGCTTGGAACCCTTTTGCAAACCATAGTGGTTGGGGAAGGGAAGAGAGGGAGTGACTCCATTCTTGCCACACCCGCAAGGGGGACCTAACTGTCCGGTTCCGCTTCCAAAATCGGTACGTCGCGCAAAAGTTTCGAGGAAGCCTATTCAAACGACGAGGTTGCGCAACAAGCGTGTACCGTTTTTGGAAGCTCCACCTTTGTAGGTGTGACAAAGACTCCGCACGTCCCTCTCTTCCCTTCCTCACGTGACTTTAGCATAAAGGCGCACGGACAAATGAAAAAACATCAATGAACGATTCTTTTCAAGCTATTAATCTTTTTGAAATCGCTTCAGCTACGCTAGAGAGCTTATTTTGAAGCGGAGTTTCAAAACATGCTCTCCCCCACCACAGCTATCAGAAAGACAAAAAAAGCAATCGTAGCCACGACAAGTGGACACCCGATTGCTTTTTCTTATTGAAGATTATTTTGCCGCAGCAGCTGCTTTACGGGCAGCATTCAGCTTCTGATAGAATTCGCCTTTTGTTTTCACTCCAGCAAACAGATCTGCTTTCACGTTTGCTTTTTGCGCCAACTCCGCGATTTCTTCTTTTGTCACTTCATCCTTGATATTGATGGAAGCTATGTTTGTATATTTGCCATCTTCCGTCTTTGGAACGGACAGGATACCTGCATTGATCAGCTCGACAACATCTGCACGCTCAGGTGCTGTTGTATCGATACCCGTGATGCTCCAATAGCTCAATGCTTTTGGCTCATAGATGCCTTTTTTCACATCTTTCAGGTATGCGATGGCACGATTCCGGATGGTACCTCCCGATTCGCCAAACGCACTTTCATCCTTGGACGACCACAGTTGGGTAAATTTACGACCTTCCAACGCTCCACCTTTTGCAATCAGCGCATCCATGCGGTAAGCGTTCATTCCCAGCTTCAGGACATCTTCCGCTTTGATCGGTGTGTCATCAAGGCGGCGCAGGTTGGTGATGCGGCTGCCATATGGCTTAGTCAGGTCAATTTCATATTTTACTCCGCCGAAGAAGTCGTTGGTGCTGTACTTCGAGGCGCGGCGTTTTGGATCAAAGCTGATGGTTACATCGCCTGGGCGAGTGGAATTGAAGTAGCCTGCCGCCCATTCCATGTAATCCTTCAAGTCTTTCCCGGTTACTTGATATACAGTGATTTCACCCAACGCATACTGGTAGTTGAACGCAATATCCTTTTTCTTGATCGGTCCTACATCCAGACGCGCCTTGTCGTTGTCGATCTGGTGGGCGACTACGTCCGCCTTGCTGTAATAGAGCATCACTTCATTGAAGAAGTCGGACAGGTGGGTTTCCTGGATTTGCACCTGTGGAATGCCCTCGATCTCGTTTTTCGGCACGAGATTTTCGCCTTTCAGCTCCGCAATCACTACGTTCGCATCTGCGCGTGCCACTTCGTGGAAAGGCTTCAATGCTTCTTCGAGAGATGGGTCAGAGACTGCTACCGTTCCATCCGCTTGTTTCACTGGCAGCGCAGTGGCTTCTTTGCTCTTCAACTCTACTTTGTCGCCTTGCTTGGTAAAAGTAAGATCAATGCGGGAAAGATGGGTTCCATATTTGTCTGGCTCGGTGATCAGGACACCGTTAACGGTTTCGCTTTTCACCAGTTTGTGCATGTGTCCGGCAAAAATAGCAGCGAGTTCTGGATTGGCGTTCGCAATATCCGTAACACCTGTGTGTGGCTTGCCATTTTCGTTATCCAGCCCCATATGTAACACGCCAACCATGACGTCTACTTTGCCTTTTAATTCCTGAATCGCTTTTTTGGTCTCTTCGACCGGGTCCTTGACTACCAGCCCTTTCAGATGGTCAGTGCCCTTTTCAAATTCAGTAATCAACGGCGTAGTCATTCCGATAAGTCCGATTTTTACGCCTTCTTTTTCGATAATGGTATAGGCTGGCAAGTAACGCTCGCCGTTTTCTTTATAGATGTTTCCTGCCAATCTTGGACCTTCGAACTGGCTGCTGATTTTCTCTAACGTATCGAGTCCAAAATTGAACTCATGGTTGCCGTACGTCCACAAATCATAGCCCATTGCATTCATGGCCACCATCATCGGTGACTTCGGCTTGTCGTTGAACAGCTCTGCTGAGTTCCCTTGGATCACATCACCCACATCCACCAAAATGGTATTGGGGTTCTCTGTACGTACCTGTTTCACCATGGTAAACAGTTGTGTCAGACTGCCGCTGGTATTCGAACCATCTATCTCGTAATCCCAAGGCATTACTCGCCCATGAATATCCGAAGTTCCCAGGAGTGTGACCTTTACTTCCGATGCTGCTGTTTGATCCGGTGCGGTTGGTGCGGCTTGCACCAAGGCAGCACTGCTGAATAAAGCAAGCCCCAGCGCTACGCTCAAACTGCTTCTCAGGACAAAATTGCCCTTGCCCATCCTACTTCCCCTCTTTTCCTCACTTGGTAGTCGTTTCCTCACCCTACTAGACTACCTTATTAGGAAAATTTACACAATCTTTACTTGACAAACCCTTTTTCTACCAGTCATGAAATTGATTTTGCTCTTTGCCGTTGTACGGATAACAATCTTCCAAACAAAAATACGGCTCCTGCTGCCAAACCTGAAATGAGACCAATCCAGTACCCGGTTGCGCCCCAATTGGTATAGTTCGCCAGGTAATAACCAAGCGGAAGCCCAATTACCCAATACGAGACCAAGGCCACGATAAACGGAATCGTCACATCTTTATAGCCGCGCAAGATCCCTTGAATCGGTGCTGCAGTAGCATCCGACAACAAAAACAAGATCGAATACAATAGAAAATGCTTCGCCAACTGCAGCACTTGCTCATCATTGGTGTAAAAGCCGGCGACCTGCTCCGTAAAAAAGAATAGACCAACCCCACATAAGCTCGCCAAGACAACCGCAATACCGATCCCCATATAACTGTACTGCTTGGCATCTCTAAAGCGCTGCGCCCCGACTTCAAATCCAACCATAATCGTTAACGACATCGAAATGCTCATCGGTACCATGTAGATAAAAGAAGCGAAGTTCATCGCGGCTTGATGGGCGGCGATCGTAGCCGTATCGAAGTTGCTCATTAACAAAGTGACGGCCGCAAAAATGCTCACCTCAAAAAAGATCGTGAATCCGATCGGAACGCCCAACCGGAGCAACTCCTTCCAGGCACGCAAAGAAATCTGGTGAAAGCGAGAAAAGATCGCGTATTGCGTAAATGGCTCGACACGATGTACGACATACACGCTAATCAACAAAATACACCAGTATGTAATGGCTGAGGCATACCCCGCTCCGATTCCACCGAGACGCGGAAAGCCCAGTTTCCCAAAGATGAGCAGGTAGTTAAGCACCACATTGATCGGCAGAGAAAGCAACGTGATCAACATGGTGATTCGGGTTAATCCGAGCGCATCGATAAAGCAGCGCAATACGGTATACAAAAACATCGGAATGATCCCGATCGCGAGCGCATGCAGGAAGCCCCTCGCAATATCATGGACGGCCGGCTCTACATTCATCACGTTCAAGATCGGATCAAGAGCAAAAGCACCAGTCAGCAATACCACGATCGCGATCGCCACGGAAAAGTATAATGCCTGCATAATGGTATACGGCACTTCATCATGACGGTTCGCTCCGATCATTTGGGCAACGATAGGCGTTACCGCTAGCAAAATACCGGTAAGACCAGCTTGAATCGGTACCCACAGACTGGAGCCGATCGCCACCCCTGCCAGGTCGGTTGGGCTTGCATTTCCAGACATGACTGTATCGAAAAAGGTCATCGAAAACAATGCCAGCTGCGTCACAAGAATCGGTAACAGGACGGTCATCAATTGCCGTATTTTTTCTTTCCATGAATTCGTTTGATACATAGGATTTCCAACCATCCTTTCTCTCTCTAATCGGCGTAACTTATTGAACTCTATCACAGAGAGGCATCTGAGGAAAGGGTCGTGCAAACATGGTGGTGGGGGAAGGGAAGAGAGGGCTTAGGCTGCGTTCTTGCCACACCCACAAGGGAGCGGAGACTGTCCGGTTCCGCTGCCAAAAACGGTACGTCGCGCAAAAGGTTTCTAAGAAGCATATTCAACCGATGGGGTTGTGCGACAAGCGTGTACCGTTTTTGGAAGCTCCACCTCAGCTGGTGTGACAAAGACTCCGCCTCGTCCCTCTCTTCCCTTCCTCCAGTGGCGCTTGCATAAAATAGGACGGATAAAAAGAATTAAGAAAACGGCCTCTCTTGCTTACAGCGAGAAGACCGTTGGCTTGAAGGATGAATTAGCTGTCTAGCGACGTATACCCTTGATTTGATTCATGCACAGCATCTGCGATCATGTGGGTTTGATTCTTGAGCTGTGAAATTTCTTTCAACCCGCTATTGATGACGGCAAAGGCGATTACCCAGGAAATAACAGTTAAGAGAAGTTGAACAATCGGCAGCTCCGAAATGAAAGGCAACGGTAAATCCCACAGAATATGCAGCAAGACGACGATTCCAAATATCCGTAAAAATCGAATGTCTGCCAGACTCAGCAACGTGAATTTCCGTTCCCTTTTCGCCATACACAGAGCGGCGCCCGACAAAGCGGCCCAGACGATATGTCCTCCTGGCGCGAGCACTCCCCGCCAGAAAATGGTGGTGTACATCAACTCCAGATCGCCCATCATCAGCATCTGAAACGCATAGCCCGCAGACTCAAAGGCTGCAAATCCAGTCCCGATAGCTGCCCCGACAAGCAGGCCATTCAATACATATTTGTATTTGTCCCCCCGCAGAAACCAGAGTACCGCGATTAATTTCGCCACTTCCTCGACGATCCCGATCAAAATGACGTTGCTGCTGTTCCCGATCTTGTCATACAGAAAAACGGCAGTGACCAGCGAGATGACCCCGCCCACAAACAGCATCTTGATAATTTTATAAATGGAGATGTTTTGCGGCGCATTCATTTCCCAGAAAAAAATCAGAATGGTGAATGGAACCATAAAAGAACCGAGAGTGATAAGTCCGGGTAAAAAGTTAATATTTTCGTACCAATCCAGTCCCATATAAAGGCCAAAATACGCAAATGCTACAAGTACAAAGATCCGCGCAAAAAGCCACGGCTTTGGCCAAGAATCGACGATTTGGTCAATATCCGGCGTAGTGTGAGAAGTCCCGACGAAAAACAACCGCTCTGCTTCCTCTTCCGAATGTCTGGTAAAAACCTTGGAAAACACCTCACGTAAATTCAGTTCAACTGGCGTTTCCACTCCCGCCGCCTGATTGATCTTGTTGGCAAAATCAGAGAAAGCGTTTCGCAGCTTATGCTCCGTACTGCTTTGCTGCTCGAGAACCCCAACTGTACTGCCGCATTCCGCACAAAACTTGGCGTCATCGGGATTCTTATAACTACAGTGAAGACATATCATGACTCAACCTCCGCATCTCAATCTTCCAACTTTTCCATTTCATATCCAATTGTACCAAATATCTTCTAATGGTTGAATGAAAACGCTGATCGCCTTGTTCGCTCAGAAAAGACAGGCTGTCGTTATTACCGACAGCCTGCGGGAGTATATCTGATATATCGATCATTCCTACCGTAATTACATCGATTGGGTTCATTTACTCATGCTTTCGGACAGATAAACGCCGAAATGTATTTATTGCACTTCTACCTGTTTACCAGAACGCGCTTTACGTACAAGCACTTGTAAGACAAGCAGTTCAACCAAAAAGTATACAATCGAAAGAGCAGACACGTAGAGCCACAGCTGCTGGACAAGGGCGGTACCCCATACGCCCGTGAAATACAACAAGGACGGGATGGTCAGAGTAACCCACGATTGTACAAAGGCTACCTTCGCCACATATGAGTTGATCGTTAGCTTCAACGCATTCGCCAAGAAAAAGAGAAACCACAAAAACGCCCACATCAGCCATGTCAATGCATTCACCATGTCATGAAAGTGAACCGCCGAGACCAGCGTGTACACCAGCGCGATCACCGAGACCCACAGAGAAAACCAGCCTAACCCATTTCCCTCCAGCCCTTTATAAGAAGTGACGCCCACGTACAAATACGTCAAGCCAAACAAAAACGTAGCCGCGTACTGATAGATCGTCCAATGGCTTTGGTCCGAGACCGTAATCAGATAGAACGGAATCACGATCTGCAAGATGCCGACAAACAAATTGAAAACCCCAGCACTTTTCCCGTCGGCTTTCCCCGCCATCACCAGACTGTTCAAAAATAATGCTGCTCCGGAAAGCAATAATCCGACATAACTCATATGCAAAATCCTTTCTGTACCCTCATGTTGTTGGTAGAAAAAAAGAAAAAGCAATTCCTTCTTCTCGCAGAGGAAATGCTTTTCTTTTCTCCATTCTGATTACAATACAAAGCTGACAATAACACCAGACAAAACGCTCACCAGCGTGGCTCCGTAAAGCAGCTTCAGCCCAAAGCGTGCAACCACGTTTCCTTGCTTCTCATTGAGACCCTTCACCGCTCCGGCAATGATCCCGATGGAGGAGAAGTTGGCGAAGGAAACCAGGAAGACGGAGATGATACCCAAGGTGCGCTCACTCATGGTCGGCGCCACTTTCACCAGATCCATCATGGCTACGAATTCATTCGTAATCAGCTTCGTCGCCATAATTCCGCCAGCTTGCACCGATTCCGCCAACGGCACACCCATAATGATGGCAACCGGAGCAAAAACATAGCCGATCAATTGCTGGAACGATATGCCGAATAGTAACGCAAACGTGTGGTTAATCGCTGCCATCAATCCTACAAAACCGATCAGCATGGCGCCGACGATGATCGCAACCTTGAACCCGTCCATAATGTATTCCCCGAGCATTTCAAAGAACGATTGCTTGTGCTCTTCTTGCACTTCCAAAATATCTTCGCTTGCCTCTACAGTATATGGATTGACGATGGACGAGATAATGAATCCTCCAAATAGATTGACCACAATAGCAGTGACCACGTATTTCGGTTCGATCATGGTCATGTATGCTCCCACGATCGACATGGATACGGTCGACATGGCCGATGCACACAAGGTGTAGAGACGATGAGGCGGAAGCGCCCCCAATTGTTTTTTCACGGTAATAAATACTTCCGACTGTCCGACCATCGCAGAAGCAACGGCATTGTACGATTCCAATTTCCCCATGCCATTGATCTTGCTGAGCAAAAGTCCGATCCCTTTCATGAGGAACGGGAGAATCTTGAGATGCTGGAAGATCCCGATCAAGACGGAAATGAACACGATCGGTAAGAGGACGCCCAGGAAAAACGGAGCTTGTCCTTCATTGGCAATACCGCCAAAGACGAAGCTTACCCCTTCATTCGCATATTCCAGCAGCTTGTTGAACACTTCTGCAATTCCTTTGATCAGGATCAATCCAAAATGCGTATTGAGCAGCAATCCCGCCAACAGCAGTTGTACCACGATCATGACCAGAATCGGTTTGATTTTCACCTTTTTGCGGTCATTACTGACGATCAAAGCCAGAGCTAAAACGACGACTAATCCGACAATGGATATTAGATAGTTCATGTTGTCCTCCACTCAGTTGCTTGGCTGCATATTTTCCTGTATCCGCTTTCAACGATAGGAATAAACGGCTTTCTACTCGCTATTTCTCCATATCCTTTTTGGTAAAGAATCCTGGCAGCAATTCCTGAATAGACGTCTCTTTTACGTCTCCCTTCAGATTGGCCAAAATCACTTTTGTCTGTTCTGTCGCAAATTCTGCGATTACTTGGCGGCATGCTCCGCACGGCGATACAGGACCTTCCGTATCTCCGACGATGGCAATAGCCACAATCTCTTGTTCACCTTCTGAAACGGCCTTAAAAATCGCTGTTCGTTCCGCGCAATTGGTCAACCCGTAGGAGGCATTCTCGACGTTGCACCCCAGAAAAACTTCCTGATTGGCGGTAAGTACAGCTGCCCCTACTTTGAAGTTGGAATAAGGAGTATAC
>DASQNU010000254.1:0-15165 GCA_035644815.1 Bathyarchaeia archaeon
CGTTTTTCCAGTACCGCTTCCACGCTTTCGACGCATTTTTGCATCGTCAGGTTCGGATGGTATGGCGATTGCATCAGATATACGATCTCGGCGATATCAGCGATAGTGACTCCCCGATCGGCAAGGCGTTGGCGGGCAGCGTTTTGAACGTCTTTGCTATGCACCTGTTTTTTCATCATCGATACAACCCCTTCCGCAGATAACGTAATTCGTGTTCTTCTATAGTACCATACGAAAGTGAAAATAAACGCAATTTTTACACTTTCCCCAAAATTCCCACCTATCACTGTGCATCGTATCCCTACTCATAGGTGTTCATGTATAATGGAAATCATATGGGTGAAGCGCTTCAATGCGCATGAACAGGAGGGAAACTCGTTGTCAATCGTCGATACCGAAAAAGGACAGCTTCACGAGCTCACCATCGATAGCCGCCATCTGGGTGGCCGTGAACGCATCCTCGTCTATACACCGCCACGCTATTCTTTACTCTATTCCTATCCCGTGCTCTATGTGCAGGACGGCGAGGATTACCTGTCCCTCGGACGTTTGGCCTCGCAAATCGATCAGCTCGTGGAGCAAAAACAGATGCAAGCTGTGATCGTGGTGTTTTTGCCGGTCGACAAAGCAAAACGCTCTGACCGCTACCATCCAAACGGGGCAGAGCATATGGCGTATAAACGTTTTGTCGCAGAGGAAGTCGTGTCATATATCGATGCGCACTATTCGACGCATCCGCTGGGCAGTGCACGCACGCTGTTGGGAGAATCCCTCGGTGGGGTCGCTTCCCTGTCGATCGCGCTCACCTATCCGCATACGTTCGGACAAGTCGCCAGCCAGTCGGGGGCGTTTGATGCGCAGCAGCTGGAAGCGGTGCAAGCTTCGCCAGCGGTTGGTCAGCTCTCCATATATCTGGAGATCGGCACCGAGGAAACTGCGGTGGAGACAACAAGAGGGACGCTCGATCTCGTGGCAGTGAATGAGCAAATGCGTGATCTCCTGCAAAAAAAAGCGGCCACCTTGCGCTTTGAGACGTTCGCAGGTGACCACACGTGGGGGTATTGGCAGGCAAATCTGCCGCGCATTCTCCAACATTTTTTCAGCTGACCAAGCACTAGGCTTGTGTCATTCTTCTTGCTTCGGCTTTTTGTTGACAGGAGCGAGTGCTTCCTCGAACTCTGCTCTCCTGATTGCGGTAAGCAATGTGAATGTGAAAAAAGAGAGAAGTAATAAGACCAGGAAAATGACAGTGATCAACATCGCGATCTTCATCGTTTCACCTCCGTCTCTTCATTCTCTCCTTAGAAGAAGGGAATATACGGGGCGATGCATAAGATTACACAGATGGAGAATTTTCTGTTAAAATAAATAGGTGCTTGGATTCATTACCGGATAGGCGATACTTATGAAGGAGGGATTCACAATGAAGTACAGTGTTGTCATTTTCCCATCGAGCAAAGTACAAGAGGTAGCGAACTCGTACCGCAAGCGTTACGATCCTGCCTACGCGCTCATACCTCCCTATATTCGACTGAAGGAAGCGTTTGAATTAAATGAAGCGGATCTGCCAAAACTGGTCACTCATCTTGAGCAAGTCGCAAGCGACACCGAGAGCTTCTCTACACGCTTTCATCGCGTATCCAGCTTCCATCCCACAAATAATGTGATCTATTTGGCAATCCAAAACAAGGAGCCATTTGAAAACCTGCATCAAAAAATCTTGAAGCACGATGCAAGTCATAAAGAAACGTATGCGTTCGTTCCACACCTGACCATCGGCCGCGAATTGACCGACGATGAGCTGCGCGATGTCACCGGACAGCTCAGCATGGTAAAATTTGATCTGACCAGCGAGATCGATCGCTTCCACCTGATCTATGAGCTGGAAGATGGCATGTGGAGCGTGTACCAAACCTTTTTGCTCAAAAAATAATAGGCCATACATGCATACTCGATCCTTCCTCTCCAAAGGAAGGGTCGTTGCTTATTTAACGCGGAAAGAAGGAACTGCCCAATGAACGATACTCTGCAAATTCGTGTCGTAAAACAGGAAGATGAATTAAATGACGCCCTCGCTGTGCGTCGCATCGTGTTTATTGAAGAACAGGAAGTCCCGGAAGACTTGGAGATCGATGAACACGATATGCTCTCCTCCCCGACCATCCACTTTGTCGCTTACCATGGTGACAAACCGGTGGGAGCCAGCAGACTGCGCACCTACCAACCGGGTGTCGGCAAAATTGAACGCGTGGCTGTACTTGCCAGCACGCGCGGGACAGGCCTCGGCCGCGCCATCATGGATTTCATGGAAGAAACGGCTCGCGCCAATGGCTACGCCAAGGTCAAGCTGAATGCCCAATGCCATGCACAAGGCTTTTATGAAAAGCTGGGCTATGTACCGTATGGCGACGTATTTGATGACGCTGGCATTCCTCATATCGCGATGGAAAAGACGTTTATTGAATAAATAGGAAAGGATCGGCCTACTAAGAGGTCGATCCTTTTTCCTTTCCCTACGCTTTTCGGCTATCGGCAATCTTCCGTAATTGATTGAGTGCGTCTACCTCTGCTGTCGATGAGCCGAGCATCGAGTGATACGGCTCTTCTCCCCGCCAGCCATGAAAATCCGAGCCGCCGGTCACGACCAACCCATAGTCACTCGCCAAGGTCAGATAGTGCTTCCGCTGCTCCTCACTGTTATCTGGATGGTACACTTCAATGCCATCCAGGCCATAGACGATGATTTCCTCCACCAGATCGTCATCGTCATACAAGCCGGGATGCGCGAGCACAGCGGCACCACCGAAGCGTTTGATGAGCTTGATTGCTTCCAATGGAGAGATACGAGGCGGGTTCACGTACGCCGCAGCGCCTTTCCCCAGATATTTTTCGAAAGCCTCCTGCATGTTGGAGACCACGCCGAGTTCCATCAATTCCTCGGCAATGTGCGGACGGCCGATGTTTTTATCGGTCCCGCTTTTTCGTGCATACACCTTTTCCAGCGTAATCGAGATCCCCAGCTCCTGCAGACGGGCGATGAGCAGCTTGTTGCGTTCATGCCGCGTATCCCGCAGCTTGCTAAGTTCCTCGTCGAATTGCGTATCCTCATAAGGTACAAAATACCCGAGCACATGGATATCCTGTCCATTGGCGACGGTGCTGATCTCCACGCCCGGTACCACTTCCATCCCGATCTCCTCGCCTGCTTTCATCGCCTCGGCGATGCCGGCAACCGTGTCATGATCGGTGATCGCTACTGCTGCAAGTCCAGCTTCTTTCGCGTAGCGGACGTTTTCCATCGGTGTGCAAGTCCCGTCGGAAGCGACCGTATGCGTATGTAAGTCGGCGCGTTGTGCCATTTTTTCCCCTCCAAAACGTTTACGCTGAGCGTCTGAATTTTTATGCTGTCACATATATATGTACCATACTACCTTAGATCAAGGAGGACACCCATGCAACTGAAAAGCAAATCGCTTAGCGGCGTCGTTCAACCGCTCTCCTATGTGGACAGTATGCTGAGACAACAAGGGTTCACCCGATCTGCCGGAAAGAGTTCTCCCGCCTACGATGTAGTGATTTTCGATTCGTCCACCAGCACCTCATATTTCTTGCGTATCCCGACCCGTTACCAGATCCCCTATTCGTCCAATGGAGAGCTGAAAGTCCGGTTCGGGCAACCTTATCTGGAGGCGAAGGAAAAATTGAAAGCCCTTTCTCGGCAAGTCACCTTCATCCCGACCCCTGTTCGTCAAGCAGCTGAGCATAAGCTAGCGGAAATTGCGGATTACCTCCAAAGTCCTCCGAAGGAATCTTAGCGTTTCTTCCATAATAACTGATTGTCATGAAAGCGGTACGTGATCCGTTCTTCGCGGTAAAGGCCGATCAAGTATCCCATATACGCCGTTCGATAAAGCACATAGCTTGTCATGTTATCGATCTGAATCTCCAATTGTGTGCAGAGCGCCGCCAAGCCTTGCTCCAGCGACAGTTCTTCGCGAGCCAGCAACGCCTCGATCTTGTCTAGGATCCGGCGATGACAATGAATATTTTGGGTAATCGTCCGCTCGATGGACTGCTCATAAGGCCCATGCCCCGGCAAATACCCTTCATAGTTGGATTCCAAAAGCTTGACGAGCGACAGCAACGTGTCATGCGCATCGATGAGAAACGGAAGCTTATGTTTAGCCAACGTGTCGGCACCAAAATACCCGTCGGCTGCAAAGCAAATGTCCTCGACGATAACACCTACCTGCTGCCAGCTGTGTCCAGGCAGGGAGATCGTGTGAAACAAGATGCCATCGATCTTAATATCCCCTTCCAACGGCAAGAGTGCGTCTACCCTTGAGCCCTCCGCCATGAGGAACTTGTTCGTCAACTCCGGCATAGGCGCAGCCCCCATCCCGAGATAGATCGGTTCCAGCACTGGATAGCGGATGATCGCCTCCTCCAGCGGCGGTGCATACACCTGAGCCTCGGGAAATACAGACAACAGCTGGGCATTTCCTCCAAAATGATCGGCATGTGCATGTGTCTGCACGATAGCTTGAAGCGGTTGGGCAAGCTCGTCCAACCCTTTTTTTATTTTTTTGGCAGTTTGCGCATCCAGACCTGAGTCAATAATGATCGCCCCGTTATTGCCAAGTACCAGGCCGATATTGACGCTGCCGGGAAAATAGCCGATTCCCGGTTTGACCATCACCGGCGCATGCTTTGATGACATCTGGAACTCCCCCTTCCGTTTCATAATGCTTGCCATTATTTTCTACTTTAATGACCGATTACTTTCTCCGCAAGGGTACAATCACGTACGGGACAGGTTTTTCTCTGATTTGGCTAAACCAATGCGTGGCGACGGCTCCGGTCAGGATCGTGAGGATGGAAAAGGCCAGGCGATAGCTCCCGATTGCTTCCCATGAGGCGAGAATGATCAACCCGTCGATGACAAAGATCAGCATGGAGACTGGAATCCCCGTGCGTATGGCGAGAAACTGTGCCAGCAGATCCGTGCCTCCTGTATTGGTTTCATAGGCAAGCATTAACCCGATCCCCGTGCCGATCATCATCCCGCCCAGGACAGCCGCCACCTCAATCGGGGGGATCGTCCATTGCCGCATGCCTGACAAAATATCGATAAAAAATGAAGAAAGCAGCATCCCATGAAAGCTGTTAAGAAACAGCCGCCGATTATAGAGAAACACAATCGCATAGACCGGCATGCTGACAAGAATCATGATAAAGCCCGGGGAAAGCTGGAAGTAGTAATTGGCGAGCAAACCGATTCCAATCATTCCGCCGTCCATCAAGCGATGTGGCACGATCAACCAATTGACGCCGAGCCCCACTAGGATGCTGCCAACCAGTACGGCTGCCGCCTTTTGCAGTAGCACACTTTCTCCCCCTTCCCCGCTCCCTTCATTTGATACCTGTACCTATCCTATGCAGGCAAACAGGCGGTATGTCCCGTTGCGATGTGATTCCATGGATGCATGGTTCATGACTGTTCTTCATTCATAAAATAATGTGAAAGGAACCGTTTTCTTACAGTTCTTACGGTTTTGACTCTTTGCTTTTCTTCTTGGTATACTAGGGGGTAACAATGAAGGCTATTAAAGCCTTTTGAAAAATTGAAAAGATGTGGGAGGTGAATTCTCCTCCTTTCCGCTGAAAGGATGGAGACTTACTTGGACAGTATTCCGATAGGGGAGACCATGTTCAAACTGCTGCTTGTTGTTTTTTTAGTGCTCCTCAACGGTTTCTTTGTCGCAGCAGAGTTCGCTTTGGTGAAAGTCCGCCAGACTCGCTTGATGCAATTGGTGAGTGAAGGAAACAGCCGGGCGAAATACGCACAAAAGGTCACGCAAAAGCTTGATGCCTACCTGTCTGCCTGCCAGCTGGGAATTACACTGGCATCGCTTGGATTAGGTTGGGTTGGGGAAGAGACAATCGCCCATTTCGTGCATCCGGTACTCGCTTGGCTGAATATGCCGGTGTATCTGGTGACGCCGATCTCGGTCGCCATTGCCTTTATTTTCATCACGTTCCTGCACATCATCTTTGGTGAACTGATGCCCAAATCGCTTGCGATCCAAAAAGCAGAAACCACTTCACTATGGACAGCAGCACCGCTCATGTTCTTCTACAAGCTCAGCTATCCGCTTATTTGGATGCTGAACGGTACGGCCAACTTCTTCCTGCGTCGCATCGGCATTGAGCCGGCCAAAGAAAATGAGTCCGCTCATACAGAAGAAGAAATCCGACTACTGGTAAGTGAAAGTCATCGAAACGGTCATATTGACCAGACGGAATTAGCGCTGATGGATAATGTTTTCGAATTCTCCGAACGCTTGGCACGCGAAATCATGATTCCGCGGATCGATATGATTTGTCTGTATGACGATAACACGTATGAAGAGACGCTGGAAATCATGCGGGAATCCCGACACTCTCGTCTGCCGGTCGCACACGAGGATAAGGACCGCATTATCGGCTTCGTCCATACAACCGATTTTTATTTGTCCGCCTTAACCAAGGGCGAAGCAAATCTGCATGATTTCATCCGCCCGGTTGTCACCGTACCGGAATCGATGGAAATCAGCCATGTGCTGCGACTGTTGCAAAAGCGCCGCTCCCAATTGGCCATTGTCATCGACGAGTACGGAGGGACGGCAGGCTTAATCACCATGGAAGATATCCTGGAAGAGATTGTCGGCGATATACAAGACGAGTTCGATGAACATGAGCGTCCCGAAGTGGAATCCTCCAACAACGTGTTGTCTGTTTCCGGGAAAACCTTGTTATCCGAGCTGAGTGATTATATCCCGATTGAAATATACTCAGATGACGTAGATACGATTGCGGGCTGGCTCTACAGCCAACTGAATGAGGAAGTAGCAGCAGGCAAGTCCGTCCAATACGAAAATTATTTGTTCACCATCAGCGAGCTGGAAAACCACCGGATTACGCGTGTGGAAATCAGCCAGTCGGAAGAAAATGACGAACTGGAAAAAGATACAAACATCTTGATGAAAGCTCAGTAATCTTGCATGGAGCGTAAGCGGAGCCGTTCTTCCACAGAGCGGCTCCGTTTTCCTTTGGCAGCATCACAACGGAAATCATGCCGTCAAGCCCTTACATCTGCCCGCGTATCTGGTACGATGAGAAGGGCTTTTTTTACGAACGGTAAGGAAACAAGGACGCTTCCAGCAATCAAGCATGGTAGCGACCTGTATGAGGTGTAACTATGAAAGTAGCCATAACTGATGGGGAAACCATCATCATCCAAGAACATACATACGAGCGTATCCCCGAATGGCGTACGCTCAGCGCGCAGGGCAAGCTACATTGTCCCCGATGCGCACAACCACTGCGTCTCTTCGCGGGCATCAGCGTAGATCCGCATTTCGTCCATGCATCCCACACGGATTGTCTGGGTCTATCTCCAGAAGAGGTGCCTACACCAGTCATCGTATCCGAGGCTAAGCAAGAAACCGCAGCAGCCAGCGAGCTGCTGGTAGGCTCTTTTCGTCTCCCGAAAAGCCGTGCGATTATCAGCGAAGACGAACAGATTCAAGGAGCCGTGAAACCGCAAGAATTCCGCGAGCGTCTGACTCCACGGATTGCCATACCTGCCTGGTCCAAAGACGAGGAAGAGACGCTTCATCCGCATCAGCAACGCGCTGTGCATAAGACGGACGGTCCCCTGCTCATTTTAGCTGGTGCAGGAAGCGGCAAGACAAGGGTCATGACAGAACGGACAAGCCATTTGATCGCTGAAAAAGGAGTAGATCCCCGTCATATCATGGTGGTCACCTTTACGACGAAAGCGGCAGAAGAACTGAAGGCACGTCTGGCTGCCCGCCTTTCCCGCCAACAAGCAGCGAGCTTGGTCACCGGTACGTTTCACTCCATTTTTTATCGCATGCTGCAGCACCATCAACCGCAGCAGTGGGACCAGAAGAAGCTGCTGAAGCAGAATTGGCAAAAGCGACGCCTGCTGCAGGAATCCGGTTTGCTCCAGCATCCAGAGCTCTCTTTCCAAAAAGAAAGTGAATTTGATGAAGCGTTGGATTTGATCAGCCGATGGAAAAATGAATCCCTCTCCCCTTCACAGGCTGCCGCACTCGCTCAGGATAGCGAGGAGATCCAACGAGCACAGCTCCTGTTTCCTCTCTATGAAGAAGCCAAACGCAAAAGCGGTTGGTTTGATTTTGATGATATGCTCAGCGGGTGCCATAAGCTGTTAACCGAGGAGCCGGATGTGCTGCGTCGTTATCAAGAGCGGATCCACTACCTCATGATCGATGAGTTCCAGGATATTAACCGCATCCAATATGAAACGATCAAGCTGCTGGCCGCACCGCAAAACAATCTGTGCGTGGTCGGCGATGACGATCAGTCGATCTATGGCTTTCGCGGCAGTGACCCGCAATACATTTTGGGCTTTACCAAGGATTATCCGCAAGCGGAGACGATTACACTGGAGGTCAATTTCCGTTCGCGTTCCTCCATCGTCAGTCTCGGCTATTCCTTGATCGGGAATAATCGCTCGCGGTGGAAAAAGGATATCAAGTCCTTTCATCCGGAAGAAGGAGATACGTATCTCTTTTACCCGATCGATGAAGAAGAGCAGGCTTCCCGCATCGTCGATGAGATCAGCATACAGAGGGAAAATGGAGCGTCCTTGCAGCAGTTCGCCATTTTGCTGCGGACGAACGAAACTGCCCGACCGATTTTGGAACGCATGATGGAGGCCAATCTGCCTTTTCGCTTTATACAGGAGGAAGAGCCATTTTATGAAAAGCAAGCCGTGCGCTGGGCCCTGAATTACTTGAAGCTTTCCTTGAACCGCGATGACGCTAGCGCCATGCGTGAGATCCTTTCCACCTTGTATCTCTCTCAGGAACAATGGAATGTGCTGCGCAGCCAGTCCATTCTCGATGACGTTCCGTTGGTGGATGTATTGCCACGTCTTCCCCATTTGAAGGGATATCAGCGCAGCCACCTGCAAAAAATCGCCGACCTGCTGAAGGATCTGCCTGAATGTACACCAGCCCAAGCACTTGAGCTCATCTTCGAGGACGGAAAATTGCGCGACTACGTTAAAAAACGGAGCAAAGATAAGTCCGGACCAGCCAAAAATCGGGCCAGCGACGAGTTGCAGCAGCTTCTGGTCACAGCGAGAAGGCATGCGACGCTGCCGGAATTTCTCGCCCACATCGAGGAAATGAACCAAAAGGAAAAAGCGTGGAGGAAACTAGCTCCCACGCTTGAAGACAGTGTGCAAATCTTAAGCATCCATCGGGCAAAAGGCCTCGAGTTCGATACCGTATTCCTCCCAGATCTGGTCGAGGGGGCGTTGCCTCACGAATATGCACTCGATGAATTGCGCAAAGGAAATTCCCTCGCTATCGAGGAAGAAAGACGCTTGATGTACGTCGCGATTACACGGGCTAAGCGCCAACTATGTATTGGGATTCCCCAAAATCGCTTCAGCAGAAAAACCCGTGTCTCCCGCTTTATCTCTGAAATGGGCCGATGATTCCTCCACAGCGCCTGTATCGGGTGGAATCAAATAATCGAAGCGGCCGAGATAGTGCAGCATTTCTTCATAAGAAGTAATAATCGGATAAAGCATAAGAAAAGCTCCTTCCTGCCTCTTTTTTCTAAGATGCCGCAGGAAGGAGCTTTTTATGCCATTTTTTATCGGCCCATGATGCTGTAGCCTGCATCCACGTGGATGATTTCCCCGGTAATACCGCGAGACAGATGGCTGAACAGGAAAAGCGCTGTATCACCCACTTCGCTCTGGTCAATCATGCGGCGAAGCGGTGCTTTTTCCTCGATTTCCTTGGTGATGGCATTGAAGTTGCTGATGCCTTTTGCTGCCAAGGTACGGATCGGACCTGCCGAGATCGCGTTGACGCGAATGTTTTCTTTGCCGAGATCTGCTGCCAGGTAACGCATGCTGGCATCCAGCGCTGCTTTGGCGACACCCATGACATTGTAGTTCGTTACTACGCGCTCGCCACCCAGGTAGGTCAGAGTCACGATGCTGCCGCCTTCTGTCATCAGCGGACGAGCTTCTCTTGCTACTGCTACCAGGGAATAAGCACTGATGTCTTGTGCCAGAGCATAGCCGTCACGGGAAGTGTTTACAAACTCCCCTTCCAGCTCTTCTTTTTTGGCAAACGCGATGCAATGAGCAACTCCATGCAACACGCCAACTTTTTCCTTGATTTGAGCAAAAGCAGTAACAACCTCTTCATCCTTGGTAACATCACAGTCAATCAGGATCATTTCCGGTTGATCCAAGGTTTCTGCCAATTTTGCCACGTTATCACGCAGACGCTCACCTTGGTAGGTAAAGATCAGATTCGCTCCTGCCTTGGAAAGTGACTGCGCGATCCCCCAAGCGATACTACGGTGATTGGCAACACCCATGATGAGAATATTTTTTCCTTTTAACAAGGTATCCATCTGTTTCGACCCCTTTTCCATTTTTCTCCCTAGCATTATAACCCATAATGCTTGCAGTGACGAGGACAAGTCTAGGGAAAAAGTGGATGGGGGAACCCGACGGCTAAAAATCCAGCTATTCTCCTTGCTGCATGCTGCTGGCTAATTGATCCACTGGTGCTGCTCCCGCATTCTGATCAAAGGCCCATGCCTCTTCAATCGGGTTGAGCGGAGTACCTACGGTTGGCAGTTCAGCTTGCAGATGAACCTGCCCCTCCACTTGGTTTTGCTCGGGAAATTGACCGGATTCCATCGTGCATACACTCCTTTTCAGCAAAATTCACAGTTTGCTTCTAGCATGGAATCAAAGGAGCGCTTCTATGCATGCGAATGAGCACCGCCGCCCGTATAAAGCATTACCAGCATATAAATGAGAATGGCGGCAAAAAAACAAACGCCTGCCTGTAGTCCACCGTTTTTACGAACCAAGGGCACAAGATGACTCGCCGACACATACAAGAAAATACCTGCTGTCAACGCTAGGATGGCCTGTGACCAGCGTGCAGACAGCCATGAATCCGCGGCAGCCATTACGATCGTACCGAGCAGCGTGGCGATCCCTAATGAGGCAGATGCCAAAAACGCGATGAACCGACTGCGTGTTGCCGCTAAAAATAGCGAAGCAACCGTAATCCCATCGGGAATTTTATGAATCATCATGGCTACCAGCAAGGAAAAGCCGAGCTGCACGTCCACCCGGTAACTCGCCATTAATGACATACCTTCCATACATGCATGAACCAACATCCCCGTATAGACCCCGTATACCCCGGTTACCCCGTCCAGCTCGTCTTTCCCTCTGAGCAGATCGAACACCAGCAAGGAGGAAAAGCCAAGTATCACCAACGGAATGAGCGTTTCCCCCTCTCCTCCAATGCTATGCGGCAACAGATCTAGGAGGGTAATGGCTAACAACAATCCCCCCCCTGCACTGATCATCATCGTCAACGCGTTTTGCGACCAACTGCGACGCAAAAATAGGAGAAATCCTCCCAAGCCGCTTGCTGCAAGAACAGCAAACATAAGAGCCAGTGTTGGTGCTTGCAGCCACTCCACCGAATCCCCCTCATTCCTACCTAATCTTTGGACATCTTTTCCCATTGTACGCGTGTCCCACCGGCATTATGTGGAAAACCATCATGCCCCCTAGAAGCGAAATGCCGGGAAGACTGTCGACTTTCCCTACGTTTTGACAAAAACAACAGGCGCCTGTCCATTTTCCGCGAATCGACACTACTTTTTAGAACCTTTGTCGATTTTCGATTGCCCGGAAAAAATGGTGCTATAATGTCGCTAACTAGTAATCTCTCAAATGTCTCTCGTGAGGAGTGATTGGGATGGATGTACAAGTATGGATGGCTTCCAAAGAGGTGGCGGATCGCCTCGATGTTCACGTACGCACATTGCGCAATTGGCTGGAGATGTTCGTGCCTGAGCATGAACGGCAAAAAAATCCACAAGGTCACTATTTGATCAGCGAGCACGGCTTTTCCCTCTTGAAGGAGGTAAAAGAGCGCAAAGACGCGGGAAACGCCTCGCTGCGCGACATTCAGCGACAATTGATCGAGGAAGGAAAACTTCCCGAGGAAATCGCGACCGCAGGCGAATTAACCGCAGCTGATGAAGCGGCCATTACGATTCCGGCAGACCGCTCTGTTCAGTCAGCCGCTCTTCACGAATTGGAGTTCACCGTGCAAGAAACCCTCTTCCAATTCCAAAAAGAAATGGCAGCCCTTTCTACTTTCCAACAGATGCAATCTACCATCCTGCAAAAAATCGCTGATATTGAAGAGATGCAAGAGTCCCTTCGACTGGAAATGCGCCGCGTAACCTTCGAGATGGACTTGATGCAGCAGCGCTTGACTCGCCGCAAGCAACGGTATGAAAAACATCAGCCTCGTATATCGCTCAACCCGCTGCGCTGGTTTACCCGGACAGATCGCAGCATCTCTGCGGAATGAGAAACTGTTAATTGTCGAAATATATGGTATACTCTACCTATTCCGTATGTAAACGCAAACATGAACCGACGTAAAGGTAGGGAACTTACGCATGAAAAAACTGCATATACGTTCCGTGAAGCCGGGTGATGTCATCGCCAGAACGATTTTCCTTGAGAACGGAAACGTCCTTTTGGGAAGCGGCATGGAGCTTACTTCCCGGTATATTGATCGCTTAATTGACCTGGGGATTGACACGGTATACATCGAGGACAAGCATACCGAGGATATCATTCCAGAGGACGCGATCCGCGATGAGACGCGAAAACGTGCGGTAGAAAGCGTGTACCGCACCATGACGGGGTTAATTGACCAGCCTGTATTGGAAAGACGCTCTTCCCTTCCGAATCTAGGCAGTACATTTCGCAAAGTGTTCGGTGAGATTCTTGGCGACTTGAGCAGTCGCAAGGATATACTGGTCAGTTTGAGCCATCTGCATGTCGCAGACGGTTATTTTTTTCACCACGCCGTCAATGTCTCGATCCTGGCTGGCCTGATCGGCTTGGCAAAAGGATATAACCAGCACCAGCTGCTCGAGCTTGGGGTTGGCGCACTCCTGTTTGATATCGGAATGACCCAGGTCCCCAAAGAGCTATGGAATAAAAAGACCCAGCTTACCGATGAAGAACGCAAGCGAGTACAAAACCATACCGAAGATGGCTTTAACCTGCTCCGTGCCCAGCACGATATTTCCTTGCTGTCCGCTCATTGTGCGCTTCAGCACCATGAGCGGTTTGACGGGACGGGTTACCCGCGGCAATTAACGGCGAGCGCCATCCATGAATACGCGCAAATCGTGGCCATCGCTGATGTGTATGACGCCCTGACGTCTCCTCGTCCTTTCCGTCACAGCTATTCGCCTAATGAAGCGACTGAGTTCCTGTTTGCTTCCGGCAACAGCCATTTCGATCATGAATTGATTAAACTGTTCCTGAATCATGTGGCTGTTTACCCGATTGCTTCTACCATTCTCTTGAGCACCGGGCATATTGGGGTTGTTTCGTCCATAGATTCCTTGGCTCCACACCGCCCCACGATCCGTGTCATTACAGAACCAGATGGCACACCCACTCGTTCCCCGTATGAAATCAATCTGCGGGCGAAAGAAAACATCAATCTCATCATTACCAAAACGCTGTAATCTGCACTTCTTCTTTTTTTTCATGAGGCAAAAAACCTTTGCAATATGCTATGATGTGAGTAACCAGTCATGCCCCTTATCTGGGGGCTTTTTTCGTCGATGGGAATCTACAAAATTCCGATCGACATAATTGCAGCTAAGGCTACGCCAAACAATAGGCGTAGCCAAGTTTTTCTAATGTGGAGGCTATTTACCAAATGACGACAAACAGCTTTTCCCCTTATATTCATTTTACTCGCGAAGAATGGAGACAGCTTCGTGCCTCTACTCCTTTGTCGCTTTCTGAAGCAGATGTGAAGCAGCTGCAGGGGATTAATGAACACTTGTCTCTCGATGAGATTTCCGATATTTATTTGCCATTATCCCGCTTGTTGAATTTATATGTGGAGGCAACCCAGGAATTGTACAAGGCCACTTCTACCTTTTTGGGGAGCAAAGCCGGAAAGGTGCCTTATGTCATCGGGATCGCCGGCAGTGTTGCGGTGGGCAAAAGTACAACCGCACGGATTCTGCAAGCATTGCTTTCCCAATGGCCGAATACCCCAAAGGTTGACCTGGTCACCACCGATGGCTTCCTTTACCCGAATCGAATCCTGGAGCAGCGTGGTTTGATGAAGCGCAAAGGTTTCCCGGAAAGCTACGATATCCGGAAGCTGATCCGTTTTTTGGCCGATGTGAAATCGGGTCGCACGAAAGCGGTTGCCCCGGTTTACTCACATTTGGCGTATGACATCGTGCCTGACGAGTTTCAAGTCGTTGAGCAGCCGGATATCGTCATTGTGGAAGGATTGAACGTTCTGCAGACCGCTTCGGCCGATGGTGCTTCTGCAAAAGGACCACGCGTCTATGTCTCGGATTTTTTTGATTTCTCCCTGTACGTGGATGCCAAAGAATCGGACATTACCCAATGGTACGTGGATCGATTCAAAATTTTGCGCAATACCGCATTCCAGAATCCGCTTTCTTATTTTCACCGGTATTCCTCGTTAACGGACGAAGAATCCAGCCAAACAGCGCTGCAGATCTGGTTTGACATCAATGCGGTCAACTTGCGCGAAAATATTCTTCCTACCAAAACACGCGCGCAACTCATCCTGGAGAAAGGCTCCAATCACCTCGTCTCCTCCATCAAGCTGCGCAAAATATAAACGGTGCGTTAGGCAGACAAAGGTTGTTGCCATGAACGGATTTCAGTATGATGGTAACGAGGAGGGGTGTCGATATGGCGAAACAATTCGTTGTCGAAGCCGTCATGCTGGCGATATATGGGGAATTAATGACCCCCGCTCATCCTGTGGAGTATCTCATTCCCATCACCACGGTCTATGAATTAGAGGAATTAATCCACTTGCCCGAGCCGATCATGCTCGATCCGGATGATGATAAGCATGTACGAAAAATCATGAAAGAAATGATTCAGTTTTTCCAAGATCCGTTTACCCGCAAAAAATGCGAGAAGCATCTCATCGCACCGATGTCTACGGTATCCTTGCCATTTCAGCACGGGGT
>DASQNU010000255.1:0-10042 GCA_035644815.1 Bathyarchaeia archaeon
ATCGTTGCCTTCGTCTTTGCTTTGTTTGTATTTTTCATTCTCACCGCTGGATACAACGAGGATAAAACCTGGAATCTGTAAGCACGGTGAACACACATTAAAAGGCAGGTGCCCCAGAGGTATCTGCCTTTTCATCGTTTCTTGATAAAAGTAACCAAGGTATGAGCATCTAGGCTGAGCACGCTAAAAAAACCGACTACTTCGAACAGTAGTCGGTTTTTCATTCCTTTAAGAGGCAAAAACGCCAGTGCGGTTGGTAATCGCTGCGTACAGTTCCTCGAGAGTACCCTGTTGATCAACTGGATAGACAGGCTCCCCGCGGTTTTCCATGTAATTGGTCACCAAAAAGGTCTTCATCCCCAGCTTGCTGGCAACCATGTCTTCCTGCATGTGATTGCCGACCATGATGCATGCTGACGGTGAAACCCCCAGACGATCGCATACTTCTTGGAAATAAGCCGGGTTTGGCTTTGTAAAATGAGATTCCTCATAGACGGTGACCAGATCAAAATCTTCTGGCTTCAGCTCCAGCCAAGCGAGACGGCTGTGAATCGCATCCCTTGGAAACACTGGGTTGGTCGCAACCGCTACACGATACCCCTGAGCTTTCGCAGCTTCCACCAGTTTCTTTCCAAAAGGAGAGGGAAAGGTCAGATGAGACAGCGTCGGAAATACATCGCGGTAAAAACCCTCAAAAATCGGCCAGATTTCCTCTTTGCTGAGGCCGCTTTTCTCCAGAAAGTAGTCCATAAATACTTGTTCATTCGTCTTGTCGGGATCCAGGTTCATGATCATCGCTTTCGTTGCATCCCAGATAATCCCCAGTAATGTTTTCGCATCATAGCGGTCGCCAATGTATTTGCCCAGCTCGACCAAATACTGCTGGACAAACGGCTCCGTTCTCATTTCCAACAAAGTCCCATCTAAATCAAACAAAATCGTATCGCGGCTGCTCATTGTTCTCTCTCCTCTTTTTTTCATTAGACAACTCCATGGCCGTCATTTGTCTGAGGCTTGTCCGAAGCTGCGTACCTAATCGAGTCCGGGAAAGCCGATCTGTCTTAACGCTTCAAATACCACGATGGCCGCGCAATTGGAGAGATTGATGGAACGAGTGGCGCCACCCATCGGAATACGGATCACCTGTTCACGATAAGCGTCTGTAATCTCCTGCGGAAAGCCAGTCGTTTCCTTGCCCAGGATAATATAGTCGCCATCCTTGTAAACAGGCTCCGTATACAGCCTCTCTCCCCATGTCTCCACAAAGTAAAAGGTGCCAGGTCCTTTGCCATGCTGCTGGGCAAAGTGTTCAAAGCTGTCATAGTGGTGGACGTTGACCGCATGCCAATAATCCAGCCCTGCCCGCTTCAGATACCGATCCTCCGTCGAAAAGCCCAAGGGATGGATCAAATGAAGATGGGTGCCCGTTGCGGCGCAAGTCCGTGCGATATTCCCCGTATTGGCAGGGATCAACGGTTCGTGCAAAACAATATGTAACGGCATCTTTTGTATGTTCCCTTCACACGTTTTCAACCCTTTTATTATACCTGTTGTGATTTTTTACCGCTAGCGTGTAACCTGCTCGCGCTCTCCTGCATCTAATCTACAACGATTTTCAGGGAGGCATGCGCATGAACCGTTTATCCAAGCTTGTTAGCAGCCGATTTCGCTTTGCAACGGCAATCCTGCTCGTAGTGGCCATTTTGGTATTGTTTGATTTTTTGTATGAGTCCTTTGCTTTTTTGGGACGAATAGAAGCGTGGAGCATGATCCTCGGATACATCAGCTTCATTCTGATCGCCTTGACGCTAGTGATCGGTCCGCTGAAGCAATGGCTGCCACCCAGATGGTCACGCTATCTCCTTGCCCTTCGCCGTGACATGGGGATCGCCGGTGGCTGTACTGCCGTTCTGCATGTCGTCTTGGTGTTGATCATGTATGAGCAAGGGCCGAAGCTGATCATTTTTGGACAGGATTCCTCGCAAAAAGGCTGGTGGCGCCTTTTCTTTGAGTATTACCCGGACGGTACCATCCTCCCCAATTTGAGCCTGACCGGTTTTGCCAACTATATGGGGGCTATCTGCTTCCTGATTATTTTGTCCATGACGCTAACCTCATTCACCCGTGCAGAACAACTGCTTGGCGGAGCAGCCTGGAAGAGACTTCATATGAACAACCTGCTTTTATTCATACTGGTCAGCTTTCACGCCGCGATTTATGTCGGTTCCATCAAAGGCTCACCGCATCACTATCCCGATATTGTATGGGTTACCGCCATCGTCTTGGTGATTCGCATCTGTGCCTTTTGGTGGACGGTATGGCAGCGGAGAAAAGCTTGAGAGGTCGTCTCAAATGGTAGAGTAAAATCGTGTCAATGTTTGGGGAACATCGTGGTGGGGAAAGGGAAAAACGGGCGGGGCTGCGAAGTTGCCACACCTGCATGGGAGTGTTTGCTGTCCGGTTCCGCTTCCAAAAAAGGTACGTCGCGCAAAAGTTTCGAGGAAGCATGTTCAACGAAGAGGTTGCGCGACAAGCGTGTACCTTTTTTGGAAGCTCCACCTAAGAAGGTGTGACAAAAAACTCCGCCCGTCCCGTTTTTCCCTTCCTCACACAGCTTTAAGCGACTGATTAGACCGTCTCACATGCTCCCCCGCAATAGTCACTTCCAACAGACTATTTTTCAAATCCTAAGACCCACGAATATGAAAAAAGGCATAACGAATCTTCTGGGTATAAGCCGTCGAATCCATGTACGCCCAATACCTCATACGGCTATTGGTCGTATGGGCATTCACCAGCGGCATGCCTTGACTGTCCTTTGCCACGACGATCGTATTATGTTGCCAGCGCCCATCTCCATCAAAGTCATAGCAGATCACATCACCAATCTGCAGCTGCGCGGGATGCTCCCTTTGCACCGCATGCATAGGAGCCTTGCCGGAGCGCAGCAATAAATAGAGGCTGTTCGCTACCGCCCAGCTATAGCTCCAGTTCGGTTTCGCTCCTCCCCGATACCACCAGCCTTGGCTCCGACTGTTGGTCTGTATCATCGGGATTCTCCCGGCATGCAAGCACTGTGAAATAAAGCTGGTGCAATCATTTTCAAAGCGTATGTAAGCCGGATTATACGAGTTCCAGTACCTTTCCGCATAAGCGACCGCCCGTGCCCTGTCATAGCCTCCACGCACCTGTCTGGATACAATTTCTTCGATTTCCGGCTCCTGCGGCTTCTCAGGTGGAACGGGCGGAAGATCTTGCAAATGGTGCTGTTCAAAATACCAACCCCATGGCCATAAAAACGCCCAATCGTCGCCTTCCCGTTTCATACGAATCTTTTGTATCCGCTGATTTTCCTGCAGATATGTTTCCTTCCCCAATCGATACGCGAGTTGTTGGTAAAGCGCGACCGCCGCTTCCACTTGCTCTCCTGAGCCAAATGTTGCGGTATACAGCGGCTTGGCAATCGTTTTGACGGTATGGGGTATTGCCCCGCGCGCCTCCAGCTGCTCTCTTTCCCGTTGCCAGCGCTCTGCTTCTCTCTGCTGGCTTCCTTGTTCTTTGAAAAAACGCGACAGTCGCTGGTACTCGCCATCTACATACGTCTGATTCAGTTCCTCCAGATAGCTTTTTAACGTCTCCGTCCAAGCTTTGCCCATCTTCAACCTTCCTCTCGCCATTCATTCCATTTCTCCTGTGCATCTGAAGAAGAGCCGTCAGAAAAAGTATATGAGCAAAAAGAAAAAACCAGCACCACGCGGCACTGGTTGAGACGATTCCTTTTCTTTACCACATCACTTGCTGTTGATAACCGTTTGGCAAGACACCTTCCAAATGCAAGAGATGCTCCTTAATGGCGAGACCTCCGCCGTAGCCGACAAGCGCCCCATTGGAACCGATCACCCGATGGCAAGGCACGATGATCGGGATCGGATTGCAGTTATTCGCCCCGCCGATCGCCCGCACGGCCTTGATCGCACCGATGGAAAGTGCAATATCCTTATACGATCTCGTCTCTCCATAAGGGATCTTGGTTAGTTCCTGCCAGACTCGTTTTTGAAAAGCGGTTCCATGCAAGTCCAGGGAAAGAGTAAATTCTTTGCGTTCTCCGGAAAAATATTGTTGCAGCTGCCCTCTTGCCTCCAGCGTCATCTCCTCATCCCGTACAGGAGCAGCAGGAAGCATTTGCTTTTTCCACCAACGCTGCAGGACCGGCAGTTCATTATCTTCGTTGCCAAAGCCGATAAAGCAGAGTCCATTTTCCGTTGCTGCAAGCAGCAAGTCGCCAATCGGGGATGGCATGCTGCTGTAGCCCAAGCGTTTAGCCATATCGCGTTTCCTCCCTGCTCATGGAATGTGTACGCAAGCTTCCCATCCCTTCCATGATAGACCAAGCTCAGCGATTTGGCGATGTGGACAAAGACTCATCTTGCAGAAAGGCTAGTCCTTTTTCGATCTCTGTGAGCACCTCCGTCGAGTTTTCGCACAATTTCGCACTTTCGAGTGCATGTTTGGCTTCGTCGCCGCCAATCTTGCCTAATGCCCAAGCTGCTGTTCCACGGATCACAGGGCGAGGATCCTTTTCCATCAACTGTATTAACGTCGGCACAGCCGTCCGATCTTTAAAATGAGCAAGCGCCAGGATGGCATTGCGCTGAATCGGTTTCTTTCCCCGCCATGAGGAGGAGGACTGGCCGAACTTCTCTTTGAACTCCTTGTTGCCCATGGTTAACAGCGGCAGCAGCAGCGGCTTGGCAATCTCCGGGTCTGGTCGAAACGCTTCCTGATGAGGAAAATGCTTCCCTTTATTTTTGGGACAAACCGTCTGGCACGTATCACAGCCATAGAGGCGATTGCCGATTTTTGCCCGAAATTCGTCTGGAATAAAATCCTTTACCTGCGTCAAAAAGGCTACGCATCTTTGAGAATTGAGCTGCCCCCCCTGCACGAGCGCTCCTGTTGGACAGGCATCCACGCATAGATTGCAATCCCCGCAGCCTTCCTCCACAGGCACATCCGGTGGCAAAGGTAGATCTGTAATGAGTTCCCCCAAGTAGACCCAGGAGCCAAATTCCGGCGTGATCACCGCACAATTTTTCCCTACCCATCCGATTCCAGCCCTTTCAGCGACTGCACGGTCAGAAAGCGCTCCTGTATCGACCATGGACACGACCTGTGAGGCCGGCTCCAACTCCTTGATAAACGCAGTAAGCTTCTCCATTTTCTCCCGCAGCACATGATGATAATCCGTTCCCCAGGCAGCCCGGGCCAAAATCCCGCGATACGCACCTGGCTCTGATTTTGGCGGATTCTCCAGCTTGGATGGATAGGCAAGCGCGATGGCGATCAACGATTTGGCACCGGCGAGCGAATACTGGGGATCAATCCGTTTTTCAATATCCGGTTCTTCAAAGCCTGATTCGTATCCTTTTTCCCGATGGGCCAACAAGCGCTCGCGCAGCTCTGTAAAAGGATCCGCCGAGGCAAATCCGATCTTGTCGATGCCAATCTCTTTCGCGTAGTCGATAATGGCTTGTTTCGTCTGTTCCCAATATGTTTTGTCCGTCACAGTTGTCGGATCGCCCCCGTCGCCAGCTCATCGCAGCGATTGTTCCATTCGTTGTCCGCATGTCCCTTCACTTTGACATACTGCACGTCATGCGTCTTCATCAGATCCAGCAGTTCCTTCCACAAGTCTTGATTCTCTACAGGCTGTTTTTTGCTGTTGCGCCAGCCGTTTTTTAGCCAGCCTTTGTACCAGCCTTGTTGAAAACAGTTCACGAGATAGGCGCTGTCGCTGTACAAGGTCACTTTGCACGGTTCTTTTAGCACCCGCAGAGCCTCAATGGCAGCTTGCAGCTCCATTCGGTTATTGGTTGTATTATCAGCGGCGCCGGACATCTCCTTTTTATGCTCTCCATAAAACAAAACAGCACCCCAGCCTCCGGGACCGGGATTTCCGGAGCATGCCCCGTCCGTATAGATGGTTACTTCCCGCATTGGACTTTAATCCCCCTCCTGACATCTCCTTGTATTGTAGCATATACTCCTTTTCCCCTCTAACCATCAGCTGTGCTATGCTATACGAAAAGCATTCCGCATTTGGAAGGAGTTGTCATAGATGCAAGTCACGATCGATTCTGCCCTGGGCAATCAACTGCCAGGCTTTTCGCTAGGCGTCATCCGTTATGCTGGAGTTACGCTTTCCGATTCTCCCAAAATGCTGCAAGGACGAATCAATCTGTTTGTGGAAACGCTCCGGCTCGAACGCGAGCTGTCTCAGATTTCCGAGATCGAAGGAATTCGGGAATGGCGGGCGATGTTCAAAAAGCTCGGCATTGATCCCTCACGTTACCGTCCATCCTCCGAAGCACTGACCCGTCGCCTTCTCCAAGGCAATCCATTTTTCTGGATTAACTCAGGAGTAGATGTAAACAACTTTCTTTCCGTCCTGCACGCCTTGCCTTATGGTCTCTATGATGCGGACAAGCTCTCCGGTGACATTGTTTGTCGCCTGGGCAAGGAAGACGATCATTATGAAGGTCTGAATGGCCGTGATGTGAACATGGAGGGAAAATTGCTGCTAGCCGATGCCCAAGGCGCTTTTGGCAGTCCGATCGTAGACTCGACCCGCAGCAGCGTTACCCCTGCTGCTTCATCCCTTCTCCAAATTATTTTCTTTCATGGCCAGCTTTCCGCCAGCCAGCGTGAAGAGATAGCCGGTTCGAGCGCTCGCATGTTTACCGAAATCAATGGCGGTGAAGCAGTCGAGGTCAGCCTTGTTCAGGCATAGCAGCTTTCTTTTGTGGAAAGACGATGTGCTCCAGCAATAAGGAGAGCAATACTCCTAACAGCAGTCCATTGCCAAACAGATAACTGATCAACGGATGCAGCCCCTGCCAAGCGCCTGCAGGTACGAACATCACACCGATGCCGCTCAAGATCGAAAGTCCGACGACTGTAATGGCGCGTTCATCCATTTTCATGGTGGAAAAATCTCGTAAGCCGAAACCCAGCAGCTGCGTGAAAGAGACGAGCATTGCTGCGTAGGCGATCGGTGTGGGCAAAGCGGCAAGAAATTGGGAAATGCCCGGCAGCAATCCAATTAGCATCAACGCTAGCATCGCGATCATGAACGGCAGTCGTGCAGCCATTTTGGTCACGGAAATGACGGCTGCCGCCAATGACAGCGGGATCATCCCGACCACGCCGGACAACCCGGAGATCATATGCGTTGCCCCGGTGAATACGCCCGTACGATTGTATATGTTCGTTGTGGCCTCTTCTTCTACTGTGCGTCCCATTACAGCAAGGCTCGTAATCAAGTTGGTCAATAGTACAAAGCTCGTTAAAATACTCGTCAACAAGACTCCTGCATCGAAACGTAGCGGCCCCCAAAAGAACAGCTGTGGCCACGAAATGAGGCTACTGGCGGGTTGGATCGGCTCCGTCCACCCAAGAATCGCATAGCCAATCCAGCCAATCATCATCGTCAGCAATACGGCAAAGCTGGCTACCTTTTTTACGCGCATCAAAAGGATCACCAGTGCGATCATCAACAGGGAAAACAGCGCAATCTCCGGACGAACCTCCGTAGCATGTTGATAGCCGATCCCGAGTAATCCTTTAATAAAATTACTGGATAAAGAAACAGCAAGCAGCACCATATAAGTCCCCGTTACCGCGGGCGTAAACCAGCGTTGAATCCGACCAATCGTGCCGGTAGCCCCCAATATCACAAACAAAACCCCAGCTACAATTAACCCTAATTGAAAGGATTGGCCAATCTGCTGCGGCGCAACCCCTGCACTGGTTCCAAGCTGCGCCAAAATGAGAAAGATCCCCCACCAAAGTCCAGCGGGTGCTTCCATCATCGGATAACCGTGCCCTCTCCATACTTGCAAAAAGGAAGCCAACCCTATATAAAAGATCGTCTGCTGCATAAAACGCGAGGTCTCCTCTGCAGACAGTCCATAGACATCACCAATGACCAGCGGAACAACCACGCTGCTGGAAATGGTGACGATGATCCACTGCAAGGCAGACATCATTGTAATGCCCCACGGTGGCTTTTCGTGTAATCCGTACCCCAACATATTTCCTCCTTCTACTATGAAAAATGCTCGGGTTTTGCCTGACTCAGGCATCACCCCGCCTCATGATCGCCTCAGCAAAAAAGCGTTTCTCCGCCGAAAGCGAAAAAACGCATTGTTTCATACGTTGGCCAACATCCGAGGCAAACAGCTTTATGATGACCACCTTATTTTAGGATACCGTGTTGGTAAAATCAATCATTCCTGTCCCTTTTCCCAGCAATGTGAGACGGTCCAGCTCCTGCCCAGCCACCCTCTCTACCCAATATACAATCTCTCGAATCTCTTCCTTGGTCGCGTTGTCGATATGAATCCCCATGACCACAGTGATCGTGCCCCCCAGCATTGTGCATGCCCGTGTCGCGATCTGTGCCGCAAGCTCCGCCTCATGATGCCCGGGAATGACTTGCTTTTGTATGCGTATCTCTGTTTGTTCCCGGTATGCTGTTACCACCGCCCCGATATGTGCGCTGCCACCCGTTACGCAGATTAAATAATCGCCGCCAAGATGAATGGTGTTTATATTTATCCCGTGTTTATTAACAGCCATTTGCTCCGCCTGCTTCCTGAAAGAGCCGAGGGAACATGATATTGTTCTCCAAATGAACATGTTGAAACATATCTGCCTCAAGCTCCGCCAATTTTTGAAACGTAACGGTATACGTGCGGCACGCTCCTGAGGGAAGCTGATAATCATGGGTGACCTCGCGCATTTCACGAAGCAGCTCACCCGCAGCACTGTGTTCGTTTTCTAGTTTCTCTATCGTATCTACCGCCAGCTTGAGGCTGTCAAGCGAGCCAGTTTCGGCATATTCTTTTATTTTGGGAAAGACAAGCTGCTCTTCTTCTATCATATGCGTTTCCAATTCCATCTTCAATTGGTGAAACAGATGATGTAGGCGTACAAGCTCTGGATGTTCAGGACCATGCACCCGCATTACTTTTGTTACGAACTGGCTTAACAGCGGCAGCTCGCTCACCAAATACCCATGATGCTTGTTTACAATATGCTCAATCAGCTCAGGATAGGGCACCATTCTCCAATCTGTTTCATGATCGAAACGATTCGCGTTTTGATACGCTTCAGTTAAAGCGGACAAAAAGGCAGCTTCTTCTATATTCCTTTGCTGGAGTGCGCTTGAAAGCGGACGATTGCCGCCGCAGCAAAAGTCAATTTTGTACTTCGCAAACAAATTGCTCGCTCCTGGATAAAACGCTACAATCTCCCCAACCAGATCACTGCCTGTAAAGATACGTTCCATATACAAACACTCCTCTACCATTCCTAGTGTCAATTTCGCAAGACTTGAGACACACTGGTTCCACCTGCACATACATTTTATTGGAACGCTCAGCGCCTTGCTGTGACCGCAGTCACGATCTGAAGTTATGAGGAGTGTTTGCCTGCATTACCTCCCGCCACTTCCTTTCGTACTAGCGTGGAGCATCGGAACAACAAAAAAACCTAGAAATTAGATTTCTAGGTTATCACTCTTATGTAAGTATGGTGCCGGTAGAGGGACTTGAACCCCCACGGTTTCCCTCACGATTTTGAGTCGCGCGCGTCTGCCAATTCCGCCATACCGGCATAGGTTTTATTCATTTCTCGTATCTATTCTAGCATTTTTCACTTCACTAGTCAAGATACTTTTGGAGGAGGTACCCGGATTCGAACCGGGGGATAAGGGTTTTGCAGACCCGTGCCTTACCACTTGGCTATACCTCCATCAAATGGAGCGGACGACGGGTCTCGAACCCGCGACCTTCGCCTTGGCAAGGCGACGCTCTACCAATTGAGCTACGTCCGCACAAAAAATGGCTGGGGTACTAGGATTCGAACCTAGGAATGACGGAGTCAAAGTCCGTTGCCTTACCGCTTGGCTATACCCCAAAATAGAAAAGAAGTGGGGCGATCGATGGGAATCGAACCCACGAGTGTCGGAGCCACAATC
>DASQNU010000256.1:0-5647 GCA_035644815.1 Bathyarchaeia archaeon
TTTGTAGCTAAGTATTTAGACTTAGGAAAAAGAATCAGAGAGAAGGAAATTCTTCTGAACATTGCAAAAGAGTCTTATGAAGATTTATTTGGTAACCTTTAATACATAAACAATGGGATTTACATCATACAGTACAACAGACAGGCTCACAAGGTCAACAGCTATGAATTATGCTAGTTTGACCTCTTCTAATATGGGCAGTGTCTTTAAACAACAAATAGAGAAGAAAATTCATGCAGAGATGGACCCAAAGGGTGTTGTCAAAAGATCCGAGGCGAAGGCATACGATGGCGAGCTTTCTACGGAGGAAGCGATGGACGTGATCGATCAGCTCGCTTCGGCAAAAGTGCCGGTGATCCTGTTTTCCGGCGGAGAGCCGCTGATTCGCCCAGATATCATGCACCTTGCTGATCGTGCTATCCGGCACGGCATCCGAGTGACTTTTTCTACGAACGGTACATTGATCACTTCCGAAAAAGCGAAGCAGTTGAAACAGCTTGGGGTGAGCTACGTCGGCATCAGTCTGGACGGGATCGGAGCGATTCACGATCGCTTCCGTCGTAAGGAAGGAGCCTTTGAGGCTGCACTGCGGGGGATTCGCAATTGTCTGGCCGAGGGACAAAAAGTGGGGCTGCGCTTTACCATGAATAAGCACAATATTGATTCTCTCCCGGAAATCCTGCGATTGATGGAGGAGGAAAATATCCCGCGGGCCTGCTTCTATCATCTTGTCTATGCGGGGCGGGGCGCAGTCGAGGATGATATTACCCTTGAGCAAAGCAGGGAAGCGGTCGATCTGATCGTCGATGCCATTCAGCGCTTCGCAGCCAATGGCTCCGCACGTGAAATCCTGACCGTCGATAACCACGCCGACGGAATCTATCTTTACCTGAAAATGCAAGAAGAACAGCCTGAACTCGCGGAGCGAATCTATCAGAAGCTGCTGCGCAATGGCGGCAATCGCTCCGGCATTGCCATTTGCAACATTGACCATAAAGGCTTCATCCATCCCGATCAGTTCAGCCAGCACATCGCCCTCGGCAATTTGCGAGAGCAGAGCTTTGCCGACATTTGGGGCGGCTCTCACCCCGTGCTGGACGGACTGCGCAACCGCAAAGAGCTGATTACCGGCCGCTGTGCAAAGTGTCAATACTTTGAGGCTTGCAATGGAAACTTCCGTCCACGTGCTTTTGGATATGATGGCAGCTACTGGTCTTCCGATCCGCAGTGCTATTTGACTGACGAGGAAATTGGCATCGTGTAGAAGCGCGCTGCTAAATAAAAACAAGCCGTCTCTCCTTCCATCGGGGATTCGGCTTGCTTCCATTTTCTCTTCATTACGAAAGCAACAGTGCACAATTCTCAGGGCAAGGTGGAAATCTTTTCTCCTTTGTTATTAAAATAATCGATCCTTGGATTGTTTCGCAGATGATCCGAGATGATATACCACAGTCTCACAGCACCTCTTTGCTCTCCTCTTACATTATGGGTGTCCAATGGAATGATAGAAGCTGATTCTCCATCTATTCGAACAGACATGACCGCAGGGGAGAAAATCAGACCGTATGTGATGCGGCCAAAAGCTCCGGTATAACCGGTTTTGATAGTAGTAGGTTCATGATCAAGCGTTGCATGAGATCCGCTTACAATTCCTCCGCATTTCCAGCCGTACCATCCATGACTGACAAAAGCCACCGAGACTACTCCGTTTCCATTTAAAAAGAAAAGATATCCTTCATCTTTGCCAAGTACCTCTGCAAGAATGTGGTTCACCTGAAAATTGGGATCAGGCAGATCGTGACTCTCTTGGTATTGGTATAGCGCTTCTTGCGGACTTGGTAAGGATTGTTCATATTCCCCTATTGTGATCGCCCCTACCGCAAAAATTCCCACAAGCGGCAGCAGCGCTTTTCGTATTTGTAATACCAATGGACACCAACTCCTCCCATAAATTGTAATATTGTATAGCCATTTATGGAACGATAATCTTGTGGCAGCCACATCCATACACAAGGAGCGTCTATCCATGAATATCGAAAACGAGATGTCTTACGGGAGTGATTACAACTACATCCCGGCAACCTCCATCGGAAGCGGTCTGGGCGTGGAGGTTCAGTCGGATGTATATTGCCATACCATCCAGATCGTCAACATCTGCCTGGTCGGAGCCCCTGAGTCGAATGACTTTGTCTTGGTTGACGCGGGCATGCCTGAATCTGCCGACGAGATCATCTCTGTTACCGAGAAACGGTTTGGTGCAGATCGCCGTCCTCGTGCTATCCTGCTAACTCACGGCCATTTCGATCATGTTGGGGCTATTATTGAGCTGGTGAACTATTGGGGGATTCCCGTGTATGCACACGAGCTGGAGTTGCCTTTTTTGACGGGGCAAATGAGCTATCCGGAGCCGGATCCTGCCGTAGAAGGGGGAATGGTCGCCAAGCTGTCGATGCTGTTTCCGAATGAACCGATCAATTTGGGCTCTCACGTACAGCCTCTCCCTGATGACGGGTCTGTTCCGTACATGCCGGGATTTCGCTGGGTTCATACGCCCGGACATACACCGGGGCATGTCTCATTTTTTCGGGATGGGGACCGTACCCTCCTCGTAGGCGATGCGTTTGTGACCGTCAAACAAGAGTCGCTTTATAAGGTGCTAGCACAAGAGCCGGAAATCAGCGGGCCTCCACGATATTTTACACCGGATTGGGATGCGGCCTGGGAATCTGTTCGTAGACTGGAGGAATTGCAGCCTGCCGTCGCGGTCACCGGTCATGGTCTGCCGATGTCAGGAACATTGCTCACAGACAACTTGCGAAAGCTGGTCAATGAGTTTGATCGCATTGCCATTCCTGACTACGGGAAGTACGTGCAAGGCAGAAAACAGTAGGAGGATACTCTTCAAGGCGATGAACGGAAGAAAGGAGCCTGCCCCCTATATGCGGGGGAGACTCCTTTTTGCGCTTACTCGTTTACTCGTATTTAACAAATTCAATCTTCAAGATTTTGATCGCGTTTTGCAGCGGCTTGGCATTCTCATCTGTTTTTTGGGCCGCAATTTTGTCTACGGCCTCCATTCCCTCAAAAACCTGTCCGAATACCGTATGCCGATTGTCCAAATACGCACGGCCGCCAATTTCTTTGTACTTGGCTTCCGCATTCAGCGGGAGGGCAGATAAATCGAGATACTCTTGGTCCACTTTGGGACTTTGCACAATGTAAAATTGGTTGCCGTTCGTATTGGGGCCTGCATTTCCCATTGCCAGTGCGCCGCGGAAATTGAAGAGATCCCGATTAAATTCATCCTCAAAAAAGCCGCCGTATATGCTGAAGTCTTCTTCCCCGGAACCATCCAAGGCGCCTCCTTGAATCATGAAGTCGTTGATCACGCGATGAAAGGCAACATTGTTGTAGTGTCCTTGCAAGGCAAGCTCCTTAAAGTTCTTGACCGTCTTTGGAGCCTTGTCCGGGAAGAGCCGCATCTTGATGACCCCCGCCTCGGTTGTCATGACGCAGATCTCTTCCCCTTTGCGTGGCTTTTCCAGCTGAAACAGTTCGACATCCGAAACATCGATGCCGGAGTCTTTCCAGACCACTCCCCACAGCTTCCAGTCAGTTGTCTCCTTGCCGAGCTTGGCCAAGCCTATGTAATCGGTCTTTTCGATTACTTTGTTATCATGGGTATAGCCAAGATATTTACATTTCACGATCGCGCGGAATTTTGAATACGCATCGTAATCGCTGGCTGTATACAGCTTTTCGACCTTCGTCTCTACGATTTTTACATCCTTGAATTGGGCCCAGCCAGTCAGATATGCTTTCATTTCTTCTTTGCCTGTGGAATCTGGCGCAAGCAGCTTGTCTATTTCTGAGGCATTCGTGCGTTTGGTGATCAATCCAGCGAAGAAGGCTTCGATTTCCGCGCGATCACCGCTGTGAGGGCGGAATTGATTGACTTGCGTTTCCTTTGAGTAGTCATGTACTTCTGCAGCAGCGCTAACTGTAGGTAATGCGTGGGATGCAGCCAAGTACGGGACAGCGAGACTGAATGCTGCAGTCAGACAAATCAGCTTTTTCATGTGATTCCCCCTCTTCATATGCTCCTGCTTAGGCAGGATACAGATTTTTCCATCACCATTTCAGTATATCTCATTCTTGCGAGGAAATGAGTGGTTTGTCGAAAAATTCTGACATGCAAAAAAACCTTGATCTGCCAAAGTAGCCGCTCAAGGTTTTTTCATTTGTTGGATGAGAAAATCAGCGATCCCCGCAGCATCGTCGATCGAAAATTGCCTGTATCGGTCATCCGTCCGTCCTGCCGCTTCCCACGTAACTGTCGCGATTACGTCCGTTACTTGACCCAACAATTCTTGGTCCTCAGGTCGACGCAGAAAGACCAGCTTAGGGAAATGCTCCCGCTTGAATCCTTCCACCATCACCAGCTGTGCACCCGCTTCCTCCATCCGCTTCACCAGCTTGTCCAACGGAATAGACTGCTGTTCGATCCACGCTGTTTTCGCAGCTGACTGAATGGCGACGATGTCTGCGCCTGCTTCCCGATACTTCCATGTATCCTTCCCTTCATGGTCCATCTCAAAATCATGCCCGTCATGCTTGATCACACCGATGCGCAAGCCGTTTGCCCGCAACAGCGGAATCACACTGGCCAGCATGGTCGTTTTTCCGGAATTGGAATACCCGACAAATTGGATGACTGTCACACGATGCATATCGTCTATACCGCTTGCTCCACTCATGAAAACCACCCCGTAGGGATTACCGTAACCGTCTCATTCGCCTGCAAGCCTTTTCCACCCGCAGGGATCACGATGAGACATTCCGTATCCTTCAGACTCGATAAAGGTGCTGATTTGTCCAGCGCGTCTGGATGCGCACATAGCGTGCTCCCCACGGTTGACAGCTTTCCGCGCAAATACCGCGGGTAGGGACATGGCTTGAGATAATCACTAGCCAGGATTGCCTGCATGGGAAGCGGTTCGTACTGTGGCTTTCCTGTCATCTTGTACAGCAAAGGGCGGATGAACAGTTCAAAGCCGACGTAGCAAGCCCCCGGATTCCCAGAAAGCCCGCAAAGCAGCTTGCCTTGAAAGGAAGCAGCTGTCGTCGGACTGCCAGGCCGCATCGCAACACGATTAAACAATAACTCGACATCTTCGCGATCCACAAAAGCGGCAATCATATCCATATCCCCGACAGAGACGCCGCCTGTCGTGATCAGAACATCCACTTGCTCCATCGCTTGCTCGATTGCTTGCGCAGTTTCCCCGTATTCATCTGCCAGCCTTGGAAAGCGCACCGGGATCCCTCCCGCCTCACGAATCAAGGCGGAGAGCATCGGTGTATTGCTGTCACGGATTTTTCCGGGGATGAGCGGTTGGTCCGCTCCGATAAGCTCGTTTCCGGTGGAGAGAATGCCTATCCGGGGCTTCCGAATGACCGGCACCTCCACGTATCCAAACGTGGCAAGGACCGCGACAGTTCCCGGATTGATCGCTTCGCCCTTTTTCAGGACGATCTGCTGCTCTGCTACTTCCTCGGCTTTTTTGATGATGTTTTCGCCGGGTTTTCCTGCTTTTTTCAAAGCAACCGTCTCTGCCAGTTCTCCTGGATTGACGGTCTGCTCAAA
>DASQNU010000257.1:0-7167 GCA_035644815.1 Bathyarchaeia archaeon
GCACCTACTGAAAACGACCCGATGAACGCCAATTCCAGAGTAGCACCCATGATGACACCTGTTGTGACATCTCCCAGCACCAAGCCAGTCAGCAAACCGGTAACAATCGGCCTCGATATCAAGCTTGTGCCAAGCGCATACTCCGATTGGGCGACGAATGCAACCAAACCTAGCAACAACGCTGTAAGCATTATCTACACCCCCATGGTCAGTTGGTCTTTACAGCACATCTTTTGCGTATAGTTTCTTATCTCCCGGTACGATGCGGATCTCGACTTCGACCCCTTGATCCACCATTTTTCGTACCAGGATTTCTTCCTCCGGCAACAGATTGACTGCTTTGGAGATATTCCGCGCTCCTTCTTTCGCCTTGATTCCACCGAGATTCACTTGCTTGATGCCTTTGTATCCGCTTACAAGTTTCTCTGCATCTGCGACAGATTCCACTACGATAAAAAGTTTGTACGAATCGGTCACTCCGCTGTTCAGCGCTTCGATCGAGTCTTCGATATTCTTGATGACCAGCTTGACTCCTTGTGGTTTTGCCAGCTTGATCGTCGTTTTGCGCAATTCATTTACAGCCACATCATCATTTGCGATCAAAATGCAGTCTGCCCCTAAAAACTGCGTCCAGCTGAAGGCGACTTGTCCGTGAAGTAGGCGATGATCGACGCGAAGTAGTTTGATCATGCGGGACATCCTTTCCTGATTAAAAATCTTCATCTTCTGTTTTGTTTTTCTGTATGGTGAGATTGCAATACTGCATGGATGCTTTGGCATTCTTCAGTGCATCCGCGATGAGTGTTTCGGTATTCTCCTGTGCATCACTCATCGTGACTAAATCGATCAGCAGCGGCAGATTTAATCCTGCAATAAGATAAATGCGTGGGTTGTCTGTCAACAAGTTCATAAATTCATTGTTCACGCTTCCGCCAAACAAGTCGGTAATGACGATTAATTCGTGTGGTGCCGTTCGTTCCAGCACTTCACGAATCTGACTTTTGAGTTCGACCCCTTGTTCCACATACGCACATATCGTTGAGATGTTTGTACGCTTGCCAACGATCAGTTCCAATGCGTGGCGAATCCCATCTGCAAATAAACCGTGTGAAGCGAAAACAAATTGTCTCATGGTTAAATGTCCTCCCTCCCTTCCTTAGATTCATTGTGGAAAGGGATCTTTTCCCTCACATCTGTAGTTAATTGCAAAGAGCGTGCCAAACTAGTGGCGCGCTCTTTTCGTTTTCTCTCGACTTTTAGAAATCCGCATGATAACTGGACGGAGCGACCAAGTAATCATAGATGTATCCAATTTCAGCTACATTCATTTTGACATTATAGATCTCTTCTATGACACTAAAGGCTTTTCGAATCAAAATGATCATTTCTTTTTGACACTGTGTGAATTCGTCGATATTTGGATAATTTTCGATGGGCGCTTGTCTGATGAGCCTTTCGACCAAACAGCTGACATGGACATACAATGCGACCTTTTTGTCATTGGTCAGACGCTTATTCATCAGCATTTCCAGCTTAGTCAGGCACTCCTCGACGTGACTTAATATTTTATTCGTATCGAGAATAGTAATGGATTCGATCACGCGCTCCAAGGAGAAATTTCGCACGAGATTGTTATTGATTTCCCCGATGCGATCTTCTGGCATCATGCTGCGGAAAGCTTTGCGCATTTGCGCCTCGCCTTGTCCGGATATGACCCCTTCCAGAGAAATGTAAGGGATCTGCTCCAGTCCTGGATCAGCAGTACCGATTACCGCGAGAACGTCGTACATGCGGAAAACCGCTTCTTCGGTCCCGTGTGTTTTCAAGCGGTCATAATCATGAGCGATGACTTTCACGTTCATATCATCAGGGATGCTGGCTTCGAACAGCCTTTGAATTTGCTTGGCGGTACCCATGCCAGTCAGACAAGTGGTCAAAATGGCGCGTTCCTTTTCTTTTTCCGGATAAATGATTTTGTATTCAGTATGGTTTGCTTTTTGCAGCTTTTCTACGATGTCTTCCACATACAAATCTTTGCTCAACATGTCGCCTACGAGGAGAGTCATCTGTGTCGATACATTATTAATGATCGCAACAGGTCCCCGCAAATATTTGTTGATCTGTGCATCGATTTCTTTGAGCGACCCCATATCTACAAGGATCACGAGTCCTTTCGATACGTCGTTGTTTTCGATATAGTTCAGTACCCTAGTCACGATCTCATCAATCGATACATCAAGGGGCATATCGAACGCCTCGTACATATTGCTATTCAGCAGACGATTGGCAACATTGGCAATACTACTCGCGGTCGCATATCCATGTGCTACAATGAGTGCTTTGACTTGCTGATTCGTACGTTCGATGGCCATGCTGCGCAGGTAGAAGGCCAAAAAGATCTCATCCATGAGATACAGCTTTGCATCCAGCTTGCTTTCTATCAAGCGCACAAACTGCTGGACAAGCCTTTGTTCCAGTTTGCAGTGCTGCTCAATGTATGCTGCCAGCTTTTTCATGACAGACTCCTGATCGGATGTCCATCTTATATCGGATTGCCCTTTGTGATAAAGGAAATGTGCCATCGCAAACACACTGTTTCCGTTAAACTTGACACTATTTGCGTTTTCAAGGTACCGGATGATTTCTTGAACACTGACAGTCGTCACTTCCATCATGACCCCCGCGTGTTCGTCGGAGGAATCAAAAATCAATTTGTCAATCAGGGCCAATATCTCATTAAATATGGATTGCTCCAGCACAGCACTGTCAAACCGCTTGGCTAGGGCGTTTTGGTATAGGCTCAGGATGTTTTCATAGGCTTTTTTAATCATAGCCAGACGGGACATGCTGGACTCGTACAATACTTCCAAGGTTGTATGCGGGGTGATCAGGATATCCTCATTATGTCTGAATTTCCCCTCATGCTGGTGCTTGGTTTCCTCCAATACCACGTCTGGCAAATCATGTAACCTGATCGTTACTTCCGCAGCTGATTTGTTCTTGCTGTAAGCAGATGCCGCAATATACTTGATGGTATTTTTCAGCTCACCCAGATTGCCGGTATAGGTATACCTCGTTAGTGAATCGAGAGCCCGGCTGGTTACACGCAGGGGCAAAGCAAGCTTTTGCGCCTCATCAATCAAAAATTTATAAATAAACTGCTTCTTTTCTTTTTCTCCGCGTTCATCGAGACCTGGGATCATGACCCGTATGGGAATTCGCCGCAAAAACGTTTCCAAGAAGTTTGCTTCCAGATCCTCTGTGGTAGCGAAAATGAGGCGAACGTTTGCTTTATGCCCGCCTTCGCTTTCCCCCATCCGTCGAAAAACTCCCTGATCAAGGAAGGTAAATAGTTTCTCTTGTCCCGCTTGGTTCAGCCGATGGACTTCGTCAAGGAAGAGGATTCCTCCATCTGCTGCCTCCAGCATCCCTTTCTTTGCCGTGTCCGCTCCTGTAAAAGCCCCTTTGACATAACCGAACAGGTTGCTGGACAAGAGCTCTGGATTATTGGCGTACTGGGCACAGTTGAAACTGATAAACGGCGCATTTGGCGGGAGGATCCCAACGGCAACGCTATAACTATGGATCAAGTAAGCTGTATAGCTCTTCCCTACACCGGTTGGACCATGCAACATCATTGGCAAACCGCCATCTGGATAATAGATTGAAGTCTTGATTTGCTCAATCGATTTTCGGAGGCTGCCATCCGCGCCGATCAAATTCGCAAAGAGATCCTCCGGCCCGCTTTTCTGCGGCTCGCTTTCCCGTAGTTGCTGCAGTCCGTTAAATACGGTGGAAGAGACGGCAAAGATTGTTTGCTCAAAAATTCGCCTGCTTAAAAAATATACAGGACGAGTATTGATTTTAATGACTTTCCCCTCATCAACCAGTTGATTTAAATAATGACTTACCGTGTTTCGCTTCACCTGGAATACAGCGGAAATCTGGTTTGCTGTAAAGTTTGCAGAAGGATGATCCCAGTCAAACAGCTGTGTCTCATGGTCCAGATATGCCAACAGTTCATCTTTTAACATGAAGTCACCTCGCTTCGGTTATTACGGGATGCAGAGTGGCCATAGCTTTGCGAAACTTCTTTTAATCTATTACATGTGTCATAAAATAGAGACTTCCCGTCTGTGTCCAAAGAAACCGATGATCTTTTTGCAGCGTGATCGGCGGAAACGTGGTCTTCGCCCCTTCATCAGAATGGTAGACCAGCTCTGTACCTGCATGATAGACAGAACCGTGACGCGCGTCAAAATCTTTTGCCTTTGCGGAATATGATTCATGCTGCACATAGTGCAGATGATCCGTCCCACAAATGAACACGCCGAAGGAAAAACGCCCCGATTGAATGTATTGCTCCAGATTGCTGATATCCGCAAAAATGGAATAACGATGATTCGGCTCTGCCCCATACGCTTTCTGAAAATATTTCAATTCGATCGCGCACGATTCGGTCTCGTCTTCCGTCGTAAGTTCCAGCACGATATCGATTTTTGCACGGCGGGAATTGCTCTTTGTCAGATTTGTCTCGTGATCAAAGCGGGTTTCCAACCGAATGGTAAAGGTTTGATCCGGAGAAAATTGATACAGCTCCCCGATTGTTCGCATGATATAGCCGATTTGCAGCTGCATCGATGCTTCATTTTCAATTTCTACCCGTCCATTCGCTACTTGTCCACAAAAAATATGCATGCTCTTCTCGACGATTTCTTTCATTATTTCTTTCGGTGTCAAGGATGACGTTGGATGTGCACGTAGTTGCTCTGCTGCCATTACGGTTTCTTTTTCTGGTTTGGCTGGTAGTCCGCGCTTTCCCCACTTGGATTGATTTATCATCGCCATATCGCCGTATTGGATGGCATCGCGGAATGCAAACAGCAAAGGGATATCTTCTTCCCGGAAAAATAGGGTGCCTTTTGCATCTAATGTGGAAAACGTCTGCGGCAAAGGCGGTCGCTCCTCCGCTTTTTCTGGAAACAATTGTGCCCATTGGTACCATGTCTTGATGACGGATGCCGTCCGTTCGATCCGCCGACCCATTTCCCCTACCGTAATATACGTAACGCCGTCTACTTCTTTTATGCTCTTCATGTTGTTCACCTTTTTTCGCTTCGACTCATTTTTTCCTATTATTCTCCCTTGCTGATTTTAAGTCCAGCAAAAAAATGTATCTTCTGTCTGAAATCGCATGAATTTGTATTTCATTCACTTTGCAGCAAACGAAGAGATAAGGTAAACTGAAGAATGCAAACATATATTCATCCGTTATACTTATAGGTAAGTTTAGCGGACAAACTTAACTCTCACATGTGAATTCGATGCATTTTGCGGTTTCGTTCTCATTAAGAAAGGAATGTTTTTTTTGTCGTTTCGCACCAAAGCCTCTGTCATAACCGTTATCGTTGTTGCTTGTGTACTGCTCTTGAACAATGTAACGTACTATATCTCCACCAAAAATATATTGATTGACAATTTGACCACTCAAACGGAAATGATTGCGAGTCAAATCGAAAGCTATATCAAGGATTCGCAGCGGAAATCGCAATATGCCGAACAACTCTTAGCAAAGCAAATGCGATTGGCTGCAATCGCGGCAAAGCTGCAGCTGGATCCAAAACTCGAAAATGTAACGAATGAACAACTGAACAAAATCAGGGATGAATTAGAAATCTCTCACATCACCTTGTTCAAACGAGACGGTGAGGACTTGCCCAATCGGAGAGAAGATATAAAAGGATTGCGTTCAACGAATGAAAAAGAACGAAATCTGTCTTCGTTAGAATTTGATTACTGGTACACAGCTTTTGACCAATTGCTCAAGGACGGAAAAGTAACGATCCCGCAAGGATACAAATTGAATAACTTCTGGTCTGGACCGATGGACGTCACCTCTTCCGACCCTTCCGAATTGAATAAATTTGGCTATTACCATGACAAAACAACCGATTACATCATCAATACTTACATTCGTGACGATTTTTTAACCGAGTTTCAAGCCATCATGGGGCATGACCGGCTCATTCACCAAACGATTATCCATGTCCCGAATGTCTTGGAGATATCCGGATTTAATCCGAAAACATTTGGGAAAGCACCCGTTGTGCTCAAGCAAAATAATAACGATGTATCCCCTTTTCCGGATCGCCCGATTTATTTTGGCAATTACCAATACAAGGATGCAAATGATCATGCAAATGTTAAGCGAGCGTTTGAAACAAATGAAACGGTCACCACACGTATTCAAGTGAATCAAAAAGATATTTTAAAAAGCTTTATTCCAGTAAAATCGGAAACCTATCCGTACGTGATTAGTGTTGTCATGGACTATGGCGCCATTCAAAAAACACTCGACCAGCAGTTGATCCGCACGATCTTGATCATTTTCGTAGGTACTTTGTCGAGTATCATCATCTTGATTGTCCTGCAGCGCTGGTTCAACCGATCAAAAGATGCAGCAGTCCAGACTGCGCAAGAAATCTATCTCAATAACCTGGATAATATGTTCACAATGATTCGCGGCCAACGCCATGATCTGATCAACCATGTGAATACCATTCATTATCTGGCGACCTACGGCACAAGAGAGGAATTATTGCAATATACCGAAGACCTAACCGGTCATGTCTCTCAAGTAAATGATATCGTGCGTATTGGAAACCCGGCCATTGCCGCAATTGTCACTGCCAAGATCGTCGAAGCTTCACGTAACAAGATCCAATTCGAACACGAGCTTCTGGGTTTCAGGGATGGATCGCTCGGTGTGAAAACGTTAGACATCGTCAGGATTATCAGCAATCTCATTGACAATGCATTCCATGAGGTCATGAAGCTACCTGAACAGGAACGGAAGGTTGTACTCAAGGGGTATACAAATGAGGATGAGGTGCATATTTCGGTCTCCAACGTTTGTGCAAAGGCCATCTCCCAAGAAGAAGCACAGCTCTTTTTCCAATCGGGTTACAGTACGAAAGTAGATGGGAAGCATTCTGGGCTGGGTCTGGCAATCATTCAAAGTTTGGCAAGCATGTATAAAGGATCAGTCGCGTGCGACACCAGCAAGGAGCAGCATATCGAAATTCAAGTGACGATTCCGGTATAATCTCCCCTCCACAAGTGGATGACCACCAAGAAAGCGAGGAATCTTATGGAGCGGTCATATAA
>DASQNU010000258.1:0-12928 GCA_035644815.1 Bathyarchaeia archaeon
GGAGACGATTTCTCCCATTTTTGGCTGAAAGGACACGGTCATCCCTCCTTACGTCCTGTATCGTGAACGCCTGGAACGGCACTTCGCTTCTATACCTATGAAGGTTTCCATCTTGACATACTGCTACTAAGGAAACATCCCAGAATATTAATTCCGAGACAAAAATACCAATAAAGCCCAGTGGTGTAAACGGATCAGGCAAAAATTAAGCCTTTCGTGCGAATAATTTCCTATTTTTGTGGTCCAAAAGCCTTTCAATAAACCATGCCATTCGACACGATTCCATATCATTCCAGTTCTTATAGACTAGGATAAAAGTCACATCAAGATTGAATCAAAGTATGAATCAAAAAAAACAGGCATGCTCGAACATTCCTTCATCGCGCGCCTGTTTTTTGCCTTCAACTTCCTCCTATAGCTCCATTTCGATTCGCTTGCGCTGCGAAAAGGACAAAACCCGCTCGTATCCTGCTTGCCTCAATGCCGCGATCGCGTCCGGTACATGCTGTCCGAGATGATCGGGAAAGTGCGCATCCGAGCTCGTCGTGATCGGCACCTGAAAACGCCCCAGTACTTCCAAAAACGACATGCTTGGGCACATCTCTTTAGCAGGGTAGCGGTACAATAGACCGGTATTTATTTCTGTCGCCACATCGTTGTCTGCTAGACTCCTCGCGATGCGCTCATACATGGGCAGCAAGAGTGACTCCGCCGGTCGATAGCCAAATACTTTCAGGTTATCCGGGTGTGCAGCAATTTCGTATAGACGGGACTTGATCCCCTGCTCCATGACAGCAAAGTAACGTTCATACAGGGCGAGCAGGTCTGCTCCTTGAAAGCGGTCCTCTGTCTCAGGATTATCAAAGCCCCACCCATCCAGGAAATGCACAGAGCCAATGGTATGATCCCACGGGTACCGCTCGATGACTCTGGCCAAGTCCGCCTCTCCGCCTGGGAAGTAATCAAGCTCAATCCCGATTTTCAATTCGACGCCATCTGCTGCCCAATGCGCTTGCTCGCCTTGGAGAAAGGTAACGAATTCGTCCAGCGATTGTACGCACACTTGATCCAGCCATTGTTCCTGCAAACGTCCCAAGGTATCGTCAGCGACATGGATGTGTGACAGATAGTAGTTTTTGTACTCCTGAAAGCGGTAGAGATGATCCACGATGCCCACTTGCACGATCCCCAGTTGTTTTGCCCGTTTTCGGTAGAGATCCAGCCATTCCCGAGAATAGGCCCCCTTCTCCAGGCGTTGCTGCAGGAGGGCGAATGTATGTTGCATCCACACTACCGTATGCTTTTTGTCCTGCTGTTTCTCAAAAAAGCGCAATGCCTCTGCCGTACGTTGCAGCCAGCGCAAAGAATACGGTCCTTCCTCCACATGCACATGCATATCAATCAAGCCTGACCACCTCCGGGAATTGCTGTCATCCAATGGACACCCTTACTTTCCAATTCTTTTTTCCATGCTTTGGGGTATGGTTGATCACAAATAACCATATCGATGGCTTCGAGCTCAGCGATCTGACAAAACGCGCGGACACCGATCTTGCTGTGATCAGCAAGGACGATCACTTCTTTGGCCACCTGAATCATGACTTGGGATAAGAGCGATTCGTTCAAGTCGTAATCGCTGATCCCCCAACGCAACGAAATGCCGCCGATGGAGATAAAGGCTTTATCCACGGAAAACTGCTCCAGCATTTTCGCACTGAAGTGTCCACTAATCGCTTGCTGCTCCGCATTGATCTCTCCCCCAAGCATGATGACGTTCCCCGTGAAGCGCTGCTGATTGAGCGACTCGGTCAGCACAGCCGCTACCGGTAAAGAATTCGTAATCAGCGTCAAGCGTTTTCGCCCCTGAATTGCCTTTGCCAGTTCCAGTACGGTCGTGCCTGTGTCAATGACCACGGTATCGCCGTCTTTGAGCAACTCCGCAGCGGACTTTCCGATCATTTCCTTTGCATCCCTGTAAAGCACTTGCCTTTGATGGTAAGGCGGTTCTCCGTTGTCATACGATTTCAGCACCGCACCGCCATAGACACGCTTCAGCTTGCCCATTCGTTCCAACGCATCCAAATCACGGCGAATCGTCTCCTCTGAGACCTGGAAACGCCCCGCCAATGTTACTACTTTCACTTTACCTGTCTGCTTACATTCTTCCAGAATCGCCATTTTCCGTTCTTCTGCTAATAGTGACAAACTGGTTTCTCCCTTCTTCCGCTCCTATTCAAGCTCAATCCAACGGGACACACTCACTCGCTGGTATGAATACACGCACATCCATTCCTGCATAGATGTCGTACTGGCTTGGTGTATTGAGCGTATCCACATGAAGGGGGATGCCATTTGCCTCGATCTGCATCCGTATCACATTGCCTTTCAACGTTTTGTCTCGCACTTGGCCAGTGATGTGCCATCCGGTCTCCTGTTCATCAGGCGCTTCCAACGGCAGGACCCGCATCACTTCAGGCCGCACCGCGAAACTCCCTGTACGTTGTCCTGCCACAAGGCGCTTCCAATCATCCGCGCTCAAGACATTGTAGCTCCCGATGAACCGGGCGACGAATTCATTGGCAGGGGAGCGGTAGATGTCGTCCGGTGTGCCAGCCTGCACAATCCGCCCCTGATCCATGATGAAAATGTGGTCGGATACGGTCATCGCTTCCTCCTGGTCATGCGTGACAAAGATCGTCGTAATCGATAGCTCCTTCTGGATGCGGCGGAGCTCCATTTGCAGGTTTTTGCGGATTTTGGCATCTAATGCGCTCAATGGCTCATCCAGCAACAGGATTTTGGGCTCAACCACCAGCGAACGAGCCAATGCTACCCGCTGCTGCTGCCCACCGGATAGTTGATGAGGATACTGGTGTTCTCTTCCCGTCAAATCGACCAGCTGGATGATCTGCTCGACTTTTTCCGCATATACGCGCTTTTCAAGCCCTTTCATCTTCAAGCCAAAGGCGATATTGTCAAAAACCGTCAGATTGGGGAACAGAGCATAGGATTGAAAGACCATGCCTACTTCCCGTTCCTTTGGCGCACGATTCGTAATGTCGGTCCCGCCCACGATAATCTTGCCACCCGGTTCAATATCGGTAAGACCTGCGATGCTTCGCAGCAGGGTGCTTTTGCCGCAACCGCTCGGCCCAAGAAGAGTTACGAGAGCCCCTTTCTCAATGGCTAAGGATACTTCTTTCAATACGTGTTCATTGCTATAACGCTTGGAAACTTGTTCGATGCGGACGTAACTCATGTCCGACCCTCCTTTGCCGATCGTCCGAGACGCAGTACTACAGCAGATATCATGCTGATAAAAACGAAGTAACAGACCACGATGGAACTAGCCAGATGCCCATTTTCCTCCATACGGCGGACCAAATAGACCTGAATCATCTCATAGTGGCCACCGATTAACAGATTGGCGAGCACGAATTCTCCAAACAGGATGGAGAAGGAGAGCAAAGTAGCGACAAGCACCCCCGGCAAAATATTGGGGAAAACAACCAGCCAAAAACCTTTCAGCTTACTCGCCCCCAGAAGCTCTGCCGCATCCAAGAGGGTGATAGCATCGACCGTCCGCATGCTGTTGCGAATACCTTGATACATATACGGCAGGATCGCGACGAAATAAGCTCCGATCACCAACCATACACTCCCCGACAAAGCAAAAGGACCTTGGGAATAGATCGTGATCAAACCAACGGCTGCCACCACCGGCGGTACGGCATACGGCAGCATCGCGATGCCCTGCAGCACCCGCTCTAGGCGCGGCAGATAGACGGTCACGGTAAAAACGGTGATGACCATCACCACCAGGCTGATCACGATCGTCACGACACAGACGAATAACGTCCTGCCAAGTGCATCGATAAAGCGTGGATCGGAGACAAGCTCAACGTACCATTTCCCGGTGTACCCTTCCGGCAAGACGGTCCGATACCAGTCGGTCGAGATGGAATAAAGAAACGTCGCCAACAGCGGGATGGACAAATAGAGGAGCACCACCGCGATCAGCGTCTTGTGCCACACCAGCTTGCTTTTCATCGCAAGTCCCTCCTTACCCGCCGCATCATCCGTTCATTGACCCACATGGCCACGATCATCGTGATGGCAAGGATCACTGCGAGTGCGCCGGCAAGCTCTGGCCTTGTCATCACATCCCCCGCCACCAAGGCTCCGATGCGGATCGACAGCAGGTTATAGTTACTGCCAACGAGTGCATAGGCAGTCGCATACGCCCCCATGGAATTGGCGAAAAGGATACTGAATGTTCCGACCAAACCAGGCATGATCACGGGTATGCCGATATGCCTCCAAAATTGGAAAGGGGATGCGCCCAAAAGCGCTGCCACTTCCTTCCACTGCTCCTGAATCGCAAAATACGTCGGATACAGCAAGAGAATGGCAAGCGGTATCTGAAAGTAGACATAGACGAGTGCTAATCCCACCCAGCTGTATAAATCAAAATCAGCCAAGATGTCCAGGCCCATTTTCTGAAATAACAGGGTAAACAGGCCGTTGTTGCCCAGTAAGACCACATAGGCAAAAGCCAAAGGGACTCCAGCAAAATTGGAAGTCATATTCGAGTAGAGCAAGATTTTTTCCCGTAGACTAGCCGGAAAGCGGGTCAATGAGTATGCGGCAAAGATAGCCGCGATGATTCCAACCAAACTGGAGTAAAGCGAGATCAACACACTATTTTTCAAACCGGTCAGATAATACTTGCTTGTCAACGCCGTTACATATTGCGTGAATGTCCAACCTTGCCCCTCATCTCCACGGAAGCTGTCGATCACCATCACCGCTAGCGGCAAGAGCTCAAAGGCTACGATAATCAGGACAAATGGCACAAGCACCAGCGCGATTTTTCGCATGTTACATTTCCCCTTTAGACAGATGTCCTCCCCTGTTGGGAGGACATCGCCATATACAAGCTATTCCGAAAAAAATGGCCACTGATAAGAAATCATCTCTTCAGAAGGCGCAATCCCAAGCAATCGACAGATCAATGGTGCGACAGCCAATTGAGGATGGATGCCTCCATAGACGCCCGGCTGCACTCGCTCCCCGATGAGGTATAAAGGGACATGGCGCTCATCATCCCCTGTCCCGCCATGCAAGCCGTCCCGATTCATTCCGTGATCGGCTGTCACCACGATGGAGTAACCCGAATCCATCCAGAGCGGCAATAGATTGGCGAGAAGCGTATCCATCTCGATTGCTTTTCCCCGATATTGCTTGGAGTCTGAACCAAAGAGATGCCCGGCATGATCAATGCCCATCGGATGGATATAAAGAAAATGAGGATCATAAGTTCTGCGCAAATATTCTGCATCGATGAGCAGATGGGAGTCGGGATAAGGATCTTCAAAGTAAAAGGAACCGTATTGAATCGTGTTCTCTGGATCTGCCTGATGGCGATCGAGCAGATAGTGAAAAGGAGCCCGGTTGTACAGCTCACTCACCCAGTAATAGGCAGCGGCGGCATTTCGCAAGCCATGCTCTTTGGCGAGCTGAAACAAGCTTTTTTGCGTGGACAGTCTGACCGCCTGATTGGATGTAATCCCATTCTTCCAGCTCGGTGTTCCCGTCAAAAGCACTTCGTAAAGCGGACGGGAAAGACTCGGCAGCTCGGATAACACCTGACAACGTACCGCTTTGCCTTTTTCCACGAGATGATTCAGATAGCCCATTTGGGTAATGGCTGTTTCATACTGCAAGCCATCCACGACCACCATGATCACTTTATTGTTCATAGCTGGCCGCCTATTTCATATTGGCAAGGACTTGTTCTTGCCACAGCTGCGGAATCTGTTTCGCTGTCTCTTCCCATGCCTTGTAATCCAGTACCGGCTTCGCGTTTTTGTATTGCTCTTTGGAGATGAGTTTGCTTGCGACTTCATCCGGCAATTTGACGCTGTCGCGAATCGGGCGCGCATAGCCTTTCGCCAGGTTAATTTGACCTGCATCGCTTAAAATGTATTCTCTTGTGAGCATCGCTGCATGTGGATGCGGGGCGAATTTGTTAATGATGGTCGCATAGCCGCTCACGACGCTGCCTTCGCTTGGAATAGACACTTCAAAACGGCTTGCATCGATCTGGTCACGGTAACCTAAGGCGTTAAAGTCCCATAAAAGAGCAACTTCGACTTCACCCTTTTCAAAGTTTGCTACTTTTACTTCTGCCAAAGACAGCCGTCCTTGCTTGGCCAATTCGGCAAAGAAATCGATGCCTGGCTGAATGTTTTTCTCATCGCCACCGAATGCCATCGCAGCAGCGAGCACGGCCATCTGCGCTTGTGCCGCTTTCATTACGTCGCCCACCGCTACTTTGTAATCGCCTTTTTTGAGATCGTCCCAAGATTTTGGCGGGTTTTTCACCAGTTCTTTGTTCGTGATCGTGGCAATCGTTCCTTGATAGCCTACGATCCAGTGACCCTCACTATCTTTTGCCCATGTCGGGATCTCGTCCCAATAGGACGTTTTATACGGCTGGGTTACACCTTTTTCCACAGCGACCGGTCCGAATGCGATCCCGACGTCCCCGATATCCGCTGTCGGATTGTTCTTCTCCGCTTCAAATTTGGCGATCTCTTCAGCGGAGGACATGTCCGTGTCCGTATGCTTCAAGCTGTATTTCGCACCCAAGTCTGCCCATGTATCCTTCCAGTTCGCCCAGGAATCGGGCATGCCCACACTGACGACTTCCCCTTCTTCCTTCGCTTTTTTCTCGATGTCGGCCAAGCTCAGCGTAGATGCTGCTTGCGGAGGAGCTGATGTTTCTCCTGTTGTGGTTGACCCTCCTGCCGGTGCACTGTTGTTTCCACAAGCCGATACTGTCAAAGCAAGCGTCCCTACCAACCCTGCCAACAAACTGCGTTTTGCTAGCATCTTCATGTTATTCACTCTCATCCCTCCATCAGTCTCCTTACTTGTTCTTATGTGAGTTTTTTTGGGTTTATGTAGTTTTCTGTGTAATTTCAGTCTAGTGTGGGCTTGTGAAGGTGGGATTGGGTGAAGGTTAATAGATTGTAAAACTCTGTATAAGAATGGTTAACAAGAAAACCGCCCCTTTTCATAGGAGCGGTTCTGAAACTTCAGCTCATATATCGTTTTCACAGCTTGATTTGCTCATGATACCGATCAACTGCTGCCCTGATTGCTTGCAGCACAGCTCCCTGGCCTGGGGCTAAAAAGTGTTCGGTCACCACCTGATGAATCTCCGAGAAACCATTAGCGATACTCATGCCCCTTAGCAGCTCGGCGAGAAATTCGCTTGTCTTTTCCATGAGAAAGGTAAATCCGGCATCTACGATCCTTTCTTGTTCCACATCGATGATCAGGACACACCCAATCATGGTGTAGGCTTCAAATAGCGGCGTACCTTTAGGCATTTGCGCAAAGCCGGCAGTCAATACCGTCTTCTTTTTTGCAGCTGGCGACGTCATGTATTCCTCCCAATCTTCGGCTTTACAGCGGCAGCGCAACCTCGACGGTGGTGCCTTGATTTGGTTGACTGGTCAGTCGTATGCTGCCTTGGTGATTTTCAATAATTTTTCGGCTCACCATGAAGCCCAGACCTGTCCCAGAATCCTTGGTGGTGAAGAAAGGCTCTCCCAGCCTGCGGATCATCTCTTCCGGAATGCCGCAACCGCTGTCAATGAATTGAATAATGATCCGATCTGTATCTTTCCATATCTTGATCAATATGGTTCCGCCGTCCGGCATGGCCTCGATTCCATTCTTCAGAAAATTCAGGAAAGCCTGCTTCAGTTGATTCTCATCGCAGCGAATCGGCTGCACATTGTCATCCACTTCAACAGTGATTTGCACATTTTTTATGATGGCTTCCGTATCGATCAAAGTTACGACATGATTAATCAATGTATGTAGATCGCTCTCCTGAAACGTCGAGGTCTGCGGCTTCGCGAGTACCAGCAGCTCACTGACGATCAGTTCAATGCGTGTCAGCTCGGAAGACATGATGGAAAAATACTCTTGCTTTTGCTCATTGCTGGACTGCATCAATTGCAAAAACCCTTTCAATGCTGTCAGCGGATTGCGAATCTCGTGCGCGATTCCAGCGGCTAGCTGTCCCACCAGCGTCAATTTCTCCGAGTTTTGCAACAGCTCCTGGGTCTTCATTCTTTCCGTAATATCTCTCGCCACCGCGATGATTTCCTGAATCTGTCCCGTCCGAGGATCCAGGACAGGCTTCCCGAGAATTTCAAACCAGGTATAGGTTCCCCTTTTGGTCCGCAATCGACAAGTCAACGTATACGATTCTTTGGCTAGAAAAGAAGCCCGCAGCTCTTGCAGCTGAACATGGATCCGATCTTCTGGATGAAAGTACTGGCACACAAATTTGCCTACCAATTCCCTTGGTTCATACCCCAGAACCGACTGGCAAGCAGGAGAAATGTAGAGACACTTTCCTTCCAGTGATATCTTCGCGATCATATCTAAGGTATTTTCCGTAATGAGCTGGTATTTTTCATCCTCTGCGAGAGCGGTTGCCATTCCATATACGCCAACAACATGGCCATCTGTTATGAGCGGAAAATTCTTCATTAAAATGGTCAGGTAACGGCCCGTTTTATGAAGAAAAGTGGTTTCATAGGTGACTGTTTCTCCATCTGCAGCCCTTTGAAAAAAACGGTTCGCATTCTCCCGTTCTTCTGAAATGATCAACAGTTGAAAGCTGTGTCCTTCCCATTCCTCTGCTGGATACCCGGTCAATAATTCGCACTGTGGATTTGCATGCAGAATGGTGCCATACAAATCCATTGCAAAGACTGCATCTGGATGACTGTCAAAGAGAGCCTGATAAAGCTGTTCTTTTTCTACGCTCTCTCTCATCATCGGTTTTCGATGCAAGTGATCATGGGCAGCAATACTTTCATTCATACCGCTTCGCTCACCCTGCCTTTCTTTCCCTATCCCTCAAAACCTCTCTCGAAGCCAGATCAAGTCCACTCTTTTGCCCAAATAAAAATGGCCTTTCCTCGAGTTTCAGGAAATAGCCATTGGTCGAATCGCAGTTAGATCCTTCGGTAACCCGGCCATCCTAGTTTTCACAACCTTAGATCCGTGGCTTTGCGTCCTCTTCTTTCAAAGAGTTTGCCTTTATCGAGTCATTCATTTTTTACATTCATCTAGTCTTCATTATACATCCCTTGGCTAGCATTTCAATCATAGGATTCCTACAATTTTCGCAGAATCTCTCTTGTCAAAAAATAAAATCGGAAAGGCTGAACAATTGCCTGCCCGACTTTATTCCTAGAACCGCAAGCACTGTGACAATGGTTGCACATCATAAGCAATATATATCAAGTTCAGCTAATAGCTAGAATCCGGTATTTTCCTATCCTTCCAGAGTCAAGCGTGATAGACTTGCTTCCCTTCCACCCAAGTTGCGAGAACCTTCATTTCAGAGGAGAGCAGCACGAGATCCGCATCTTTTCCCCTTGCAATGCTTCCTTTTTGGTTAGCGATCCCTAATTTTCGCGCCTGATTGATCGAAACATGACGAATTGCCTGCTCCAGCGTCATATTGGCAAAGCGCATCAGATTAGCCAAAGCTGTGTCCATGGTAAGGACACTCCCCGCCAGTACGCCGTCCGCGAGCCGGGCTTCATTCCCTTTCACAATGACTTCCTGTCCACCTAGATCATAAGTCCCGTCAGCTAGACCTGCCGCCCGCATCGCATCCGTGATCAGCATGATTTGTTCGGGTGTACAAATCTTTGTAAGCAGGCGAATGAATTCCGGTGCCAGGTGAATGCCGTCCGCAATCAGGTCGAATGTCATCTCCTGCGTTTCCATGACCAGGCCAATGATATTCGGATTGCGGTGATGCAGGCCTTTCATCGCATTGCCCAGATGGGTCGCGTGATTGACTCCTTTTTTCAGGCAGCATACGCCACCATGATAGTCGAGGGTGGAATGCCCCACGGAGACGATAATCCCCCGCTCCTTCAACCTTGCAAATACGCGGTCATCCTGTACCAGCTCGGGAGCAAGCGTGATCAGCTTGATCAGCCCTGGCGTTGCTGTCTCCAGAATCCTTTCGATATTCGCTAACGTGGCTGGCTCAATCCAATCTCCGTTTTGAGCACCTTTCAATTCGGGGTGGATGAACGGTCCTTCCATATGAACACCGAGTACCGCAGCCCCTCCCGTCTCAGGCAGCTGGTTATAAAACTGCAAGACATCCACTGTCGTGTCCATTGGCGCTGTCATGGTTGTCGCCAGTAATCCGGTCGTCCCATGCTTTGCATGAAATTGACAGATCGCTTGCACCGCTTCCACAGACTTGTCCATAAAATCACTGCCTGCACCGCCATGGACATGCAAATCGATAAATCCGGGCACCAGCACCGCCCCTTGGCCGTCGAAGGTGTCCTCGCAGCTCTCGCCCGTATCCGCACCCACATAAGCAATTTTGCCGTCCTGAATCATCAAGACGGCATCGGACAATACCTCGTTCTCCATCACAATCGTGACATTCGTAATCTTTTGGCTCTGCCTCGCTGGCATCTCTCACACTTCCTTTTTGCATGCTTCAGCTAATCATGATCTCTCCGGCGTGGATGCATCTGCGCTTCCTTTTTCCATCCTTATCATACTACCGCTCGAAAGCAGATTCAAAGTCATTTTCGCGCTACCGCGCCTTTTGTCCCGCTATTTAACCGCTCCAGCCGTCAACCCCTCCATGAATTGCTTCGAAGCCAGCAGGAACACGATGATCATCGGCAATGCCGACAAGGTCAATCCGGCAAACAGCAGGCTCCAATCCGCCTCGTATTCGCCAAAGAGACTGAGCATCCCGATCGGAATCGTCTTCAGTGCATCCTTTTGGATAAAGATCAGCGGAAAGAAGAAATCGTTCCACGCAGATATGAAGGTAATGATCATCACGGTACCGAGTGCGGGACGGACCAAGGGGAGCAGGATCCGCCAAAAGACCTGGAAATGATTGCAGCCATCGATCCGGGCAGCCTCCTCCAGTTCAATCGGCAGCGTACGCAAAAAACCGGTCAGGATAAAGACAGACAAGGGGATGCCGCTGCCCGTATACAGCAAGATCAAAGACCAGAGAGAATTTAACAATCCCAGCTCTTTCATTAATAAAAAGAGCGGAACAATTCCCAGCTTGATCGGGATCATCAGACCGAGCAAAAAGAAAAAATAGAGAAAGCCATTCCAGCGAAAGGCAAAACGTGCGAGGTAAAAGGCAGCCAACGATGAGCAGATCAAGGTCAATATGACGGATGCTGCGCTGACGATGATGCTATTGATGAGGTAATCGGCAAAAGGAACCGTCTCCCACAGCTTGCGGTAGTTGGTGAACGAAAAGGAGGCGGGCAGTCCAAGCGGATCGGTATAGATTTCAGCTGTCGATTTAAAGGAATTCGCGATCATAAGCCAGATTGGATAGATGGACAGCACGGCGAACAAATAGGCAAGCAGGTATTGCAGCGAGCGGGCGCCAATCCTCGTGTTCACGGAATCTCACCTCCCATGGGCATATGGATGACACTAGTGCTGGACCTCCCGTTTTCGCAGCAGATAAAGAGAAATGGCAGAGACCGACGCGACGATCAGAAAGAGAACAACTGCCAAAGCTGAACCAAGACCGATCGCTACCGTATCCGTTCCTCCACCTCCACCGAAGGCTAACCGATAAAAGTAGACGGCCAACGTATCCGTCGAATAAACCGGTTCACCCATGGACCCCTGCATCGCATAGACGAGCTCAAACGCTTCAAAGGCTTGAATGAAGGTCAAAACACTCATGATCGTGATCGAGGGCATACAAAGCGGCAGGATGACACTCCGGAGCAACCGGAAGCGATTGGCCCCATCCAGTCGAGCTGCCTCAATCAACTCCGCCGGGATCGATTGCAAACCGGCGAGGAACACCAGAACGGCAAAGCCGATACCAAACCAGCAATTGACCAAAATGATGGCGTACAGCGCGGTGTCCGGATCCCCCAACCACGGCTTCGCCCACGACTCCAGACCGAGCTTGCTCAAGATAGTATTGAGCGCTCCGAAGTTTGGATTCAAGATCAATTTCCATAAAAATCCCACAATGATAACAGAGAGGAGGCGCGGCAGAAAATAGGCGGCCTTTAACAACTCCGCGCCTCTGATTTTCCGGTAAATGATATAGGCCAGCAGAAACCCGAGACCGTTTTGCACGATCATTTCAATCACGAAGTAAATGAGATTGTGCTGAATCGCACGCCAAAACATCTCATTGAAGGGATCTTGCGTGAACAGGGTAGTGAAGTTGTCTAGTCCGACGAAGGCCCCTTTGGCAATTCCCTTCCAGTCATACAGGCTGTACGTAAAGGCCGAGAACAATGGATACAGGACAAACATCAGATAAAGTATCAAAGCCGGAAGCGGGAAAAGGTGGATCAACCATGATCGCTTGCTTTTTGCCATCCTCTTTCCCTCCATCCTTCATTCATTGGTTGCATCACCTTGGCAGGGCCCCAGTTCTTACTTGCGCAGCGGTTCGAACCAGGTTTCTGCCGATTTTTGCACTTCCTGCGTCACTTGCTCAGGCGTAAGCTGGTCCAGATACATGGCCTGCAAGGAAGTTTCGAGAGTCACCTTGGTGGTTGGGTTTCCTTGACTGAGATGCACGACCATCAGATAGGGGGTAGCACTGTTTTGCGCTAACTCCGCCATTTTGTTCACCAATGGGTCACTGGATTGCACACCGGGAACAGCGCTGATCCGTTTGAGCTCATTAGCGAAAATCTCTCCGAACGTTTTGGTCGTCATGAACTCCATGAATTTGAGCGCCTCCGCCTTGTGCTTCGATTTCGCATTGACCCCGTACGAGCCGTCCACCCATGTCGTGATGACTTGCTTGCCATCATCGGTTGGCATCGGGAAGAAATCG
>DASQNU010000259.1:0-7109 GCA_035644815.1 Bathyarchaeia archaeon
GTGAAGCCGAGAATGGAGATGTACATTCGGGCTTCCCTGCAAATCACCCGCATTTTTGAATCTTTTACGGATCTGGTGGAGCCTTATTCCATCGATGAGCAGTTCCTCGATGTGACGGGCAGCATCTCGCTCTTTGGCGACCCTTGGAAGCTGGCGGAGACAATCCGCGAACGGGTACGGCTGGAGACCGGCGTGATTTGCCGCATTGGCATCGGCGAGAACAAGATCCTGGCCAAGATGGCATGTGACAACTTTGCAAAGAAGCAGGAGAAAGGCATTTTTTGGCTGGAGAAAGAGAAGCTCAATGATACATTATGGCAGCTGCCGATCGAAAAGCTGTTTGGCGTCGGCTCGCGGATGAAACGCCATCTTCACATGATGGGGATTTACCGCATCGGTCAGCTGGCGGAGATGTCGCCTGCTGTGTTGACGCGCCGCTGGGGAGTGAATGGTGAGGTCCTCTGGCGGACGGCTCATGGACTGGATGACTCGCCTGTATCCCCAAAGACACATGATCTGCAAAAGGGGATCGGGCATCATATGACGCTGCCACGCGATTACCATACGGCGCGGGAGATCAAGGTGGTCCTGCTGGAGCTGTGTGAAGAGGTATGTCGCAGGGCGCGCAGCAAGCAGCTGATGGGTGCGGTGGTTTCCGTGGGCTGCCGGGGAGCGGATTTCGATGCCCATACCGGCTTCTGGCGGCAGATGAAGCTGGACGATTGCACGAATGATGCGATGACGCTGTACAAAGCGGTTTGCCGCCTGTTCGAACGCCATTGGGAGCATACGCCGGTGCGCAGTGTAGGCGTGCATCTGGGGCAGCTGACCGAGGATGATGTGTGCCAACTTGATTTTTTTGCGGATAAACAGCGGCAGCGATCCCTCGCGTACGTGATGGACAGCATCCGCGCCAAGTATGGAAATGCCGCGATTTTGCGGGCATCCTCGCTATTGGATGCCGGTCAGGCACAGGAGCGCGCACGCAAAATCGGGGGGCACTATAAATGATCGACAAGCGACAGATGACGCAGACGGACAACGAGAGATGGCTGGAGCTGTTGCGGGAATGCATTTTGCACGGCATGCTGTTTAAAGCAGCGATGTGGGATTTGGCGATGATCAGCAGGCAGCCCTTGAAAATTTCCTATCGTGCCATATTGGAGGAGCTGTCGCGCTGGGCGGAGCGGGAGCACAACCGGATCAAGGCGACGCTGCGGCAGAATGGCTATGAGCTTGCGGGGGCGCAAAAGCAGGGCGGCTTCTATGCGGTGCGATTTCGTGAGCGTGGCTATTACCGGGAGGCCGTGTACTCGGTTGAAGTACTGCGGTCGGAATGCCATAAGCTCGTGGACAGATGGGTAGAACAGCGAAGAGAGGGATCACGATGAGAAATCGGACGGTATCGAAGAAGCAAAATCTGTTTGCAGCCAGTCGCTTTGTGCTGCCGGAGCATCGGGAGCTGTATTTGCAGATTCAGGAGGAGCAGCGCCGCTACGTACCCCCCGAGCTGGATGAGCAGCAGCAGGCAGAGATCAGCGAGCAGCTATGGACGGCTTATCAAGAGCGGGAGCAGCTGCGTCTGACTTATTATGACGGCACCTTCGCCCGCGAACGCAGAGGAATCATTCTCCATGTCGATCAGGGAACGCGCCGTCTCAAGCTGCAGACGGATGAAGAAACGATCTGGATACGTTTTTCAGCCGTATTGGGTGTGCAAGTGGAGTAAGAAACGTGAGAAAAGCAAATCGTAAAAAACAAAGCCCCGCAGTGAAAAGCGATGAGCCAGAGCGAGGCAGCAGAATGAAGCATGAAAACAGCAAGGAATTCGTCTTTTTTCACCGATTTCCCGCTTAATTGCTTTTTGCTTCTACGAAGGTTTGGCTGTATCGTAGGGATAGCGCTTTTCACTATCATATACAGATAATTCAAAGGGGTAGAAACCAAAACATGTTGGCACAAGAAATGGGCACGATCCTGACCAAGCACGCGGAGTGCATGACCGCAAAGCACTGGACGGAGATTGTCCAGCAGCTGGAGAGCAAAGGGTTGTATGTTGTCGTTGAGACAGATACGAATGGCAAGATGATGAGCCCATTCGGCGGATTAATGCCGATGCCTTGCAAGAAAGAGACATTTTCCATTTTGACCGAAGAAGAGCTGGCCGCAAAAGGCTTGCCGGTCGGTCACCATATTTTGACGAAAGCCAAGGAAAAAGTGGCAACGCTGTAAGATAGAATAGAAGGGGTCCCTTCCAGTGAGAATCTGGAAGAGGCCCTTTTTTCATGGTAACCGGATTACAACGGAGCGCGACAGGGGCGGAGCCGATGCTCGTCAGCTGTGAGCCGTTTCGAGCTGAAGTGGGCAACGCGCCAAGTTGCTGAGTCGTCATTGCGGAGGGTGATGGTCACAAGGTCATAGGGCGGATTGTGAGGTCCTTCAAACGTTTCCACCTCGATCGTAACTTCAAATAGATAAGAACCCCTAGTCTGTTTCTTCAGGTGAACGATACGGGGACACCAGTATTGCTTAGATTCCCTATAATGAGCGACCATCGCACGATCAATCTGAGGAAAAAAGCTGGTAAAAATCAAATCCTCAAGCAGTTGTTCACGGTTCTGTTCGCGGGCTTCTAACCCGCTGGAAGTCAGGGAAAAAACGATGAGAAAAGAGCAAAGGAGAAACAGCCGCTTCATAGCGTCACCTGCTTTTACGAGATGGGAAGGTTTTCTATTTATCTTCCCGCAAAATCAAGGAATTAACCCTCTGAAAAACATGCATGTATACCTCTGAAAAAAATATAACGCCCCCCCTTGCAAACCGCCAATAAACGGTATAAAATGAGCTCAATAGTAATTGGTCAATCAATAATAAAAACAAACCGACCAAAGAGGAGATTTTGAACCATGAGCAAAGGAAACACATCCTCTGTGAATCGCCGAACCGAAATTGTGTCAGCCGCCATTGAAGTGTTTGCCGAGATCGGCTACTATCGGGCGACGACAGCACAAGTCGCGGAGCGTGCGTCCATTTCACAGCCATACGTGTACCGCTTCTTTACAAAGGAATCGTTGCTGGTGGAATCGCTCGAAGTATCATGGCAGCGTATTGTGCACGAGTTTCAACGCGTGATTGAAACGACAGCCCCAGAGCAGCTCGAAGAAGGGTTGATCCGTGCGTACGAGAAGATTATGGACTCCCACCGGAATGAAATTCTTCTGCAAATGCAAGCTCAGACCATCCGGGACACACCGATCCGAGAGGCGATGCAACGAGGACTAAAACAAGTACAAGAGCTGGTCCAGCAAGCTTTTGAACATGCTGGGATTGCCAATGCATATGAGCGGACATCGGACTTTTTGGCGAGAGGCATGCTGTGCAACGTAGCGATGGCAATGGATATGCCGGATTTGATGGCAAAGAAAAAGTAGAGAGAAATTAGAGAAATTTTTTTTAAAGATTAGTAATTGGTCAATCAATAAATAAATGAATGGGGATGGATCATATGAAAAAAGCAGTCGTATTAGGGGCGACAGGTGGGGTAGGGAAGCCGCTGGTGACGGAATGTGTCCAACGAGGTATTGAAACAGTGGCATTTGGCCGATCTGCTGAAAAACTGGAAAGCCTCGCCCGGGAACTCGGAAATCCAGCGTTGCTGAAGCTTGAAACCGGAGACGCCTTTAAGCCCGAAGATATTGTGCGTGCCTCGAAAGGAGCGGAAGTCATTTTTCACAGCGCCAATATTCCTTATCACGAGATGGAGGCGCGACTGCTGCCGCTTGGAGAGGCAGTCATGCAAGCAGCAGAACAGTTGGGGGTGAAAGTCGTCATTGTAGATGGCATCTATCCATACGGCAGAAGGACGATGGAAAAGGCCACGGAGGATCATCCCAAACGTCCGCATACACGAAAAGGGAAGGTTCGATTAGCGTATGAGGAGCTGATCTTTCATCCTCGCTGGCAAAAAGCGAGCCCTCTGATTGTACGGCTACCCGATTACTATGGTCCTTCCGCACAAGCGTCCTATTTAAATGTAACGATGGAAGCAATCGCTGCAGGAAAACCGACTGCGTTTATTGGTAACATGACAATCCCGCGCGAATACGTGTATCTGCCGGACGCAGCGCATATGATTGTAGAAATCGCTGGACGCGCCGATTCGTATGGACAGAATTGGCATATTCCTGGACCGGGCGTCATTTCCGGACATGATCTGGTAAGGATCGCGCAGCGGGCTAGCGGGAAAAGAAAGCTGGTTGTTCCGCTCGGACGCATCGGCCTGTCGCTGCTCGGACTGTTCAATCCGGTCATGAAGGAAGTGGTAGAGATGCTTTATCTGACAGAGGAGCCTTTCGTCTTGAGTGGTGAAAAGTACGAACGGTCGATTGGGCCGATAAAATGGACCCCTCATGAGCAAGCTATCAGGGATACGATTCACACCTTGATGGAACGCAATCAAATCATGAAATAAACATACGGAAAGGCACGGCAAAGGTACTGGTTGCTGTGCTTTTCCCTATTTATCCGGAAAAAGCAAAGTCAATGTTCGCACCCATCACATGAAATTTTGTCAACAAGAGGTGTGACGAATATGCGTTTTCATTTTGTTGAAGGAATCATGTAACCGCTTTATATTTAAGCCAGAACAGAAATTTATTCTTATCCTTCATCCTAAATAGATGAAAAGGGAGGTTTGGGAAACATGGAAATGAAAGCGGACTCTTCCGTACGTGTAGGCATTCAAAAGTTTGGCCGCTTCCTCAGCGGTATGGTGATGCCGAATATCGGGGCGTTCATCGCGTGGGGATTAATTACTGCACTCTTTATCCCGACAGGTTGGATCCCGAATGAAAATCTGGCTAAGCTCGTAGGACCGATGATTACCTATCTGCTGCCGCTCTTGATCGGGTATACAGGAGGGAAGTTGGTTCACGATGTCAGAGGTGGCGTCGTCGGTGCGGTCGCCACGATGGGGGTTATCGTAGGTACCGACATCCCGATGTTTTTGGGAGCCATGCTCATGGGACCGCTCGGTGGTTGGGTCATCAAAAAGTTTGACAAAGCCATTGAAGGAAAAGTGCGTTCCGGTTTTGAAATGCTAGTGAATAACTTTTCGGCAGGTATTATCGGAGGGCTTTTGACCCTACTGGCCTTCCTCGCGATCGGACCGGTTGTGGCCGGTTTGAGCAAAGCGCTGGCAGCAGGGGTTCAGGTGATCGTAGATGCAGGACTCCTTCCACTGGCCAACATTCTCATCGAACCGGCAAAAATCTTGTTCCTGAACAATGCGATCAACCACGGTATTTTAAGTCCGTTGGGTGTTGACCAGGCGGCGCAAACAGGTCAATCGATCTTTTTCATGCTGGAGTCGAACCCAGGTCCTGGCCTTGGCATTCTGCTGGCATACTGGCTGGTCGGCCGTGGTTCTGCGAAGCAATCCGCTCCGGGTGCCGTAATCATTCACTTCCTAGGTGGAATTCACGAGATCTATTTCCCGTACATTTTGATGAATCCGCGTTTGCTCTTGGCTGTGATTGCGGGCGGTATGGCTGGTGTATTCACGTTTGTGCTGTTCGGTGCCGGATTGGTTGCTCCACCGTCACCTGGAAGTATCTTCGCCTTGATGGCAATGGCTCCAAAAGGCGGTCTTCTCCCCGTACTCGCTGGTGTTTTCATCGCCGCAGCCGTCTCCTTCGTCGTAGCAGCACTGCTGTTGAAAACAAGCAAACAAGACGCTGAAGAAGGCGATCTGGAAGAAGCAACTGTGAAAATGAAAGAAATGAAAGGCAACAAACAAGAAGTGGCAGCAGCGTCTGCAGCACCGGTGAAATCGGCAGCTGAAGTGAAAAAAGTCGTCTTTGCCTGCGATGCGGGAATGGGCTCCAGTGCAATGGGGGCTTCCACCCTGCGTAAAAAATTCAAGGATGCTGGCTTGGATATCACCGTTACGAACACGGCGATCAATGAGATCCCGGCTGATGCGGATATCGTCGTCACGCATAAAAACTTAACAGAGCGCGCCAAACAAAAAGTACCACAGGCTGAACACATTTCCATCGAGAATTTCTTGGGAAGCCCTGAGTATGACAAATTGGTCCAACGCTTGAAATAACACTTCGTGACGCTAGTTTGCGCAAAAACTAGCGTCCACTTTTCTTACCCAAGGGGGAATGTCCCATGCGGTTCTCCTCAAGACAAAAGATGATTCTGGCCAAATTGCTGCAGGAACCAAAAGAGATCACCATCCGGGAAATCGCTGAGGAGATCGAGGTGAGCACACGCACGGTTCACCGTGAGCTAGATGAGCTGGAATCGGCGCTTGAGGCCTACCAGCTTACCTTACGCAAGAAAATCGGGATAGGGGTTCAGTTGCATGGAGAGCCTGAAAACAAGGAAGCGCTCCGACAGGATCTCTTTCAGGCGACCGCAGGCGATTTTTCGCCCCACGAACGGAAAATGATTCTTTTCTGTACCCTGCTTGGAGCCAATGAGCCGGTCAAGCTGATCTCACTGGCCCATGATTTAAAAGTAACGACGGCCACAGTCAGTCATGATTTGGATGAATTGGAGGAGAAGTTTCATCAGTATGGCCTGCAGCTGGTACGGCGCAGAGGCTATGGAATCGAGCTGCAAGGTAACGAAGCAGCCAAAAGGGTAGCGATCACCAGTCTGATCTCCGAGAATCTCAATGAATATGAAGTGATTGCGGCGATCAAGGACTCCATCCAGCAAAAGACACATCAGCGGATCAATTCAGTATCACAGCGGTTATTGGGACTGATTGAAAAGGAAAAGCTGATCGTGGTGGAGCAGGCAATGCGAGACTTGGAACAGGATCTTCCCTACCCGTTGGCGGACAGTGCGTTCATTGGGTTGGTGATCCATCTAGCTTTGGCCATCGAACGGGTGGAAAAAGGGGAAAATATTCAGTTCCATCAGGAGTATTTGAAACAACTCGTGGAAACTCAGGAGTATCAGGTCGCTGAAAAAATTTTGCAACGGCTGGAAACGCTTTTGCAATTGGAGATTCCCAAAGACGAGATCGGCTATATTACCATGCATTTGCGCGGTGCCAAGATGCGCAACGCTTACGGGGAAACCCATCTTTC
>DASQNU010000260.1:0-16778 GCA_035644815.1 Bathyarchaeia archaeon
AGAAGAGCTGTTTTCATCATATTTGTGCGTTTCATTATCGAACACGTCCTTTGTTTTTGATTTTTTTGCTCGCAAGCACTTGTCGCAATTTGAAGTCTACTCCTCCCCTTTTTCATTTACAAGTAAAACAAAATCAAGAAAGTTAAAAGGTTCTAAAACTAAACCACTCTGTAAATTCCGAAAAAAGGGACAAGTGCAAAAGTGTAACTGACTATTGACGAACCCTGTGAATTCTTTTATTTTAAGAGTACTTATTTCTGTTTATGAAACATTTATTTTGTGAAGGAGATTCCCCATGACCGAGCGCGATCTCTTGATAGAAAGAGTTCAGAACAACATTCATCTCATTTCTCGTGAACAAAGACGTAGCATAGCGGAAATCCCCAAGAACAATCTAACAAGCTTTGAATATTATGTCCTGAAGTTTTTATACAGTTGCGGTTCTCCGAAGACCGTTTCAGTCATTGCCCAGGAAATGTGTGTGTACCCAAGCTTGATCACGGCCACTGCAGATAAATTACATACAAAAGGTCTGGTAGAACGAAATCGATGCGAAAAAGACCGACGTGTGGTGCAAATTGCCCTGACCCCCCTAGGGCGTCAACAGATTGACGAGATACAGCCAAGAATTCACGCCCACCTTGTTGAGAAATTTTCAAATGTGCCAACGGAAGATATTGAACAGTTATTAAAAATATTGAAGCTCGTATTACGTACAGAAGAAAACGAAGAATAGAGAGAAAATTAGGATAGGCTTACTATCGTGGAGGGATACAAATGAATGGAGAAACGTCTGCAAGCGGGCCGATTTCTCTTACCGGGCTCACTCCTTTTCTGACCAAGGAGTCTCCCGGTTTAGACCTGTTTTTACACTTTTTTGGCACTTACCGAGTCGTTTCGTCCACTGTGGAGCAACACTTGCAAAAATTTGGCTTGAACGAAGCGAAATGCACCATTCTGATGCTTCTCCTACGGCAACCGGACGGTATGGCTCCGTCTCAGCTGGCTGATTTTTTGAACGTGACCCGCGGTACCGTCACTTCTTTGGTTGAATCATTGAAATACGCTGGCTATGTTGATCGTCAACATAACCGTTTTGATCGACGGACGGTTACCATCCGCCTGACCGAGAAAGGGACCGAGTTTATCACATCATTCCTCTCTACCGTCCCAAAGCTTCGCGCAGACATATTGGCGCAGCTGGAAGCCGGCAAACAGATTATGGCAACGGACGAACCCATAACCCATAGCAAAAAGCCGAAAAAGCTGGTTAATCAAAAGAATACGTAATCACATTGATTCAAGAGATGGCCATGTGGGAGCTGCCCTTGGCGGAGCTTTACTTGCATGAAAAAAGAACCGTCTCTAAGATCGGTTCTTTTTCTTCCGTCATCTCTTTTCCGCTCGCTCTTTAACATAATCAATCAGCCCTAATTGAAAGCCTTTATTGGTCAATAGTCGCTTCGCTTCGTAAGTACCGGAGTAAAAGGCGAGCACATGAGGATCATTCTCCAAAATGTCACGATACTCTTTGTGCTGCCACAGCTCCTGATACCAATCTGCCTGTTTGATTTGTTCGACCAAATCCTCGTACGCGGGCTCAGGCTTCTTCCATGGGTTCAATCGATGAAAGATCTCTCCCACAATCGCTACTACGACCAAGATTGCGATCAAAAACATGGTGGCCACCCCGATTGAATCATCTTCCAGCATTCAAAACATCCATTGAACAACTGTCTCTTGTCCTATTCTATCAGAGCCACCCCAAATGAAAAGCATTCATTTTCCGACTAAGGTCTGAGAGGAGTTAGGTCTCCTTGCCGTTTTCTTCCATTCCCTGACAGTCTATCATGGATGACAGGAGGTGCAGATGATGCAAAAAGAGACGCCATTTCAAGACATGTTCCTCGACTTCTTTGATATATACCGTGTTGTGCACGCTACAGTTTCCAAACATTTACAACGCTATGGATTAAACGAAAAGACGCTAAGTATTTTATTGTTACTCACCCGTCAGAAGACTGGAATGCCGCCATCCCGACTTGCTGAACGATTGAATGTGACAAAAGGGGCAGTCAGTACCATGGTGGAATCTCTCGCCCACGCCGGCTTTGTTGAGCGACAGCCCAGTCGTTTTGATCGTCGTACCGTAACGATTCTCCTGACAGAAAAAGGTCGTTCCTATATGTCTTCTATCCTGTCCAGCGTACCAAAGCTGCGTTCTGAGATTTTATCTCAACTGAAGCCAGAGCAACAACGCGGGCTCATCGAACAGTCACTCTTGGGCAATCAGAATCCATAGATGACTTGCACCGTTACCTCTACTTTCAACTGCCCCGGAGAGATGTCTGTTTCTGCGTTTTTAGCCAGATCGGAACTCAATTGTCTTTGCATATAGAGTACCGGCGGTTGCGCAGCTCCGCTCTCCGTCATGGACACCACTCCCTTGATTCTCACACCGGCAGCTGCCGCCAATGCATCTGCTTTGCTACGGGCATCCTTCACGGCAAGGCTAAGCGCTTGCTTCTCATACTCATCCATTTTTTCCGAAGAAAACGCCAGGGATTCGACGCGGTTGACCCCTGCCGCTGCCAGTTGATCCAGCAGCTTTCCTACATTCGCCACATCACGATAGGTGACTCGAACGATGTTTTGCACCCGATAGCCAGTCAGCTTTTGATCCTGATAGACAGGGTAGGTATTGTACTGGACGGTTTGGATATCAGCGTCAGCTACACCCGCTTGTTTGATGGCCGCTTTCACCCCTTCGAAAATTTGTGCGTTTTTTTGCACCGCCTCATTTGCGGTTTTTCCGGATGTTTCTACCCCAAACTGGACATAGACGACATCCGGCTGAACCGTTATGGAACCTTGGCCCGTCACCGTGATCTGTTTTGCTTGCGAATCCTGGGCAGCCCATGCGCTGTCCGGAAGAGTAATTTGGCCGACGCAAATGGATGTAAAATACAAACTTGCCGTCAATAAAAGCGCTGTCCATCTTTTAGGTTGCATGACTATCCCGCTCCTTTATCAGTTCACTCCCGTTTGTTTCCTTTTTTAGCTTGTTCAACTGGAGCTGGCTGTAGTCAAAAAATAAAGCGCTTTATTTTTTTCTTCATTATATATAGAGAAAAAAGGAACCACATTTTTTGTGGCTCCCTTTCGTCTTCGTTTATTGCAAGGCTGGATCGATGGTAAAGGTTGCTTCGGTTTGCCTAATAACTTCTTCGAGTGTGACTCCCTCTTGCAGCTCGGTTAACACCATGCCCTCAGCGGTAAATTCAAATACTGCCAGCTCGGTAATCAAGCAGTCGACGACGCGCTGACCAGTCAACGGAAGCGTGCAGGCTTTCTTTACCTTGGACTCTCCGTGCTTGTTCACATGCTCCATGACGACGACGATCCGTCTGGCCCCATGAACGAGATCCATCGCACCGCCCATTCCCTTGACCATTTTCCCGGGAATCATCCAGTTTGCCAAGTCTCCTTGCTCGGATACCTCCATACCTCCCAAGATAGCCAGGTCAATATGGCCACCGCGGATCATCGCAAAGGATTCGGCACTATCGAAGAAAGCCGCCCCCGGAATCGTCGTAATCGTTTCTTTTCCAGCGTTAATCAGATCAGGATCGACCTCATCCTCCCGTGGATATGGCCCGATGCCCAACAGTCCATTTTCTGATTGCAGCAAAACGTTATATTCCTGTGGAATCATATTGGCAACCAGCGTAGGCATGCCAATTCCCAGATTCACATTCATGCCATCCTGAATTTCTTTCACTGCGCGCTGTACAATTTTGGTGCGTGTATCCGCCATTTTGCTTTTCTCCTCCTCGTTCGGTGCTTTACCGACAGCGAAGACTTACTGCTTCGCCACGGTCAACCGCTCAATCCGTTTTTGATAGTGACTTCCCTGGATCACCCGCTGTACATAGACACCCGGTGTATGGATCTCGTCTGGATCCAGCTCCCCGATGCCCACGATTTCTTCCACTTCTGCGATGGTGATTTTTCCAGCAGTGGCGACTACCGGATTGAAGTTTCTCGCTGTCTTGCGGAACACCAGATTCCCGAGTGGATCGGCTTTCCACGCTTTGACCAATGCAAAATCTCCGACAATGCCTCGCTCCATGATATAGGTGCGTCCGTCAAATTCCTTCTGTTCTTTTCCTTCCGCCACCAGCGTACCGACCCCACTGGCTGTATAAAAGGCTGGGATACCGGCGCCTCCTGCACGCAGACGTTCGGCAAGCGTGCCCTGAGGGACGAGCTCCACTTCCAATTCGCCGCTCAAAAATTGCTGTTCAAACAGCTTGTTTTCGCCAACATAGGACGCGACCATTTTTTTGATCTGGCGATTGGCCAAGAGCAGTCCAAGGCCCCAGTCGTCCACTCCGCAGTTGTTGCTGACCACAGTCAGATTCGATACTCCTTTTTCCTGCAGGCCGACAATCAAGTTCTCGGGAATCCCGCATAAGCCAAACCCGCCCACAACCAGTGTGGCGCCATCCTGAATATCATGTATCGCCTCTGTGATGGAAGAGACTACTTTTCCCTTTTTCACGATTAATCCCTCCGTGTACATGTTCGTTATTGAGCCGTATATCCTCCGTCGATGACAGCTGCCGTACCGGTCACGCCGCGCAGACGATCGCTGGCAAGCAAGACTGCATAATCGGAAATCTCTTCGACAGACAGCAGCCTTCTTTGCGGAACAAGGGGATAGATAACCTCCTCCAGCACATTTTCCAGCGGCACATTTCTTGTTTTGGCCAGATCCTCCAGCTGGTTCCGTACCAGCGGGGTATCTACATAGCCTGGGCATAGCGCATTGACCGTGATGCCGTGCGCTGCACCTTCCAAAGCAGCCACCTTGGTCAGGCCGATCACGCCATGCTTGGCACTGTTATAGGCAGCCTTTCCGGCAAACCCGATCAGTCCATTGATCGAGGCCACATTAATGATACGGCCGTACTGCTGCTGCTTCATGAGCGGAAACGCGTGCTTAATCGCCATGAACGGCGCTGTCAGCATGACTTTGATCAGCAGCTCGAACTTCTCAGTAGGAAATTCCTCAATGGGTGATACATATTGCAAGCCAGCGTTATTGACCAAAATATCCAATCGACCGAATTGATTCACGACGGCGGCCAGAGCATTTTGCAAGTCTTCTTCTTTCGTCACATCACAGCCGAGACCGATGGCTTCGAAGCCTTTTTCTTGCAACGTTGCGGCAGCTTGCTGTGCACCTTCTTCACGAAGATCAGCAATGACGATCTTGGCCCCTTCTGCCGCAAACTTCGTGGCCATTTCAAATCCGATTCCGCTCGCAGCACCTGTAATGAGCGCTACTTTTTCTTCCAACAGTTTGTTCACTCCACTCACTCCAATACAATGCATAGTTGATGGTTGCGATCAAAATTAGATAAAGATCGATGCCGCGAAGGCGAGAATGAAGACAGTCAATGTCTTAATGATAGTAATGGCGAAAATGTCCTTATACGATTGGCGATGAGTCAAACCGGTAATTGCCAAAAGGGTGATGACCGCACCGTTGTGTGGAAGCGTATCCATCCCACCAGACGCCATCGAAGCGATTCGGTGCAGCAGTTCAGGACTAAGCCCAATCGTGTTGGCAATCTCGAGATACTGTTTGCCCATGACCTCCAGCGCAATCGACAGACCGCCGGAAGCCGATCCGGTAATCCCCGCCAGTACGTTTACCGCTACCGCCTCGGAGACAAGCGGATGGCTGCTTGAGTTCAAGATCCACTCTTGTACGACCTTAAAGCCAGGCAACGTTTTTACCACGTTTCCAAAGCCTACCTCAGACGCTGTATTGAAAATGGCCAGCAGAGCGCCTGCTGCTGCTGTGGACAGACCAGTCGCCAGCTTCGTTTTCACACGCGGCATATTAATCAGCAGGGCCGTGATGACACCTACGGTCAGCGCCAAAATCAAAGCCCAGGAGGATGTAACCGTTTTCACGTTTTTGATGCCAAATGTAGTCTCGAGCATTTGCGGATCATACCAGGAAGCAACCGTTAATCCGGTGCGGCTGAATACATAGTTACAGACAAGCACGAGTACAAGCGGCAGCACAGAGAGCCAAATACTCGGATAACGTTCTTCCTGATTCGCCAGCTCCGGTTCATTCGTATGGCCTTCTCCATAACCCTCGCCAGCTGCTTCGGCTTGCTTTCTGCGGCGTTCCAACCAATACACACCACCGAGAAACACCATCAGTCCGCCGATGGTACCAACAACAGGTGCGGCAAAAGCATCGGTAGAAAAATACGTGGTTGGAATAATGTTTTGAATTTGCGGTGTGCCAGGAAGCGCATCCATCGTAAACGTAAACGCGCCAAGCGCAATGGTCCCAGGGATGAGTCGCTTCGGTATGTTCGCTTCACGGAAAATCGCTGCGGCAAACGGATATACAGCAAAGGCAACGACAAACAGCGAAACGCCGCCATAAGTCAGTACCGCACAGGATAAAACGACTGCGAGGATCGCACGCTTGGAACCAAGCGCTCTCACGATGGACTGTGCGATGGAAGCTGCAGCGCCACTCATTTCCATCACTTTTCCAAACACAGCTCCCAGCAGGAAGACAGGGAAAAAGTTTTTCACATAGTTCGCTGCATTGACCATAAACGTCTCGGTATAACTAGGCAATAGTGCGAGCCCCGAAAGAATAACCGCTAACAACGTAAAAATAGGGGCGAAAACGATAACGGGAAAGCCTCGATACGCGAAAAACATAAGCAGGCCCAATGAAAGAAAAATAGCGAAAACTTCAATAAACAAATGGTCAACCTCCTTTAATCGTAAAAATAGGTTTGTCGTATTCTTACATAAGCAACTATCGTGCCAACTCCGTCGATTCAGATTCTTTCTGAAAGCGTTCACAATATCGTCCAATTTTCTGGAATGAAATAGCTTGACCACGATCGAAAAAATGAACGCGGGGTACATCAATATTCAAAATAAAGTAAGCGTTTTCAAGGTTTTGGCTCATTCCAGAAAAAAGTCCAGAATTCTGGACTCCATTCCAAAATTCTGGACTCTTTTATTCGCCTTGAATCCCGTATTTCTCCAGCTTCGCATACAAGCTTGATTTGCTGATTCCAAGCCGCTTTGCTGCTTCTAGCCGGTTTCCGCCCGTCGCTTCCAGCATTTTGATCAGCGCTGAGCGCTCCGCTTCCTCCAATATCATTTTCAATGTCCGTTCTTTCGTTTCTGCAGCGATCTGCTCCCTCTCATTTACCGGGAGCAGCAGACAGTCTGCTCGCAGGATCCCCTCTTCCATCAGATGAAGACCCCGCTCCAATACATTTCGCAGCTCCCGAATGTTTCCCGGCCAGCTATAAGCGCGCAATGCTTGCCAGACATCCGGTTGAATTTCTTTGATGACGATTCCTGTGGATTCCATCAGTTGCTCCAGCAGTTTTTGCACCAGCAAAGGCAAATCATCCAGACGCTCACGCAGCGGCGGAATATGGAGAGAGACGACATTCAGCCGATAAAACAAGTCCTCGCGGAATCTCCCTTCCCCCACGAGTTTTTTCAGATCCTGATGCGTCGAGGCGATCACCCGCACATCAATCGAGATCGGTCGTGTACCTCCCACGCGCTCCACTTCTTTTTCCTGCAGCACGCGCAACAGTTTCGCTTGCAGTGAGAGCGGCATATCGCCAATCTCATCGAGCAGGATCGTGCCGTGGTTCGCCAATTCAAAGCGACCTTTTTTTCCTTTGCGAGAAGCACCGGTAAAAGCACCTTCATCGTACCCGAACAATTCCGACTCCAACAGAGCCTCCGGGATCGCCGCACAGTTGATACGAATGAAAGGTCCCATTGCCCGGTGGCTTTCAGCGTGCATCGCATGAGCAAAGAGCTCTTTTCCCGTTCCGCTTTCTCCTGTAATGAGCACCGTCGAATCGCTTTTCGCTACCCGTTTGGCCAATTGCGTGACCGGCTGCATCGCCTGGCTTGCCGTGATGATTTCCTCGAAGCGGTAAGCTGCGCCCAGCTTGGAACGAAGCTCTCCCTTGTAGTATGCCAGCTCTTGAGTAAGCTGCTCTACGGTAGATGCAAGCGCATGGAGCTGTTGAACATCCCGAAAAAAGACTGTGCCCAGGATGGCTACAATCTTTCCGTCTTTGCGAATGGGCACACGATTGGCAATCATATCTCTGCCTTTGATTTTATGGATATCGGCCAACTCAGCCTTCCCTGTTTTGCCTATGAGATGCATGCGTGTATTTTCGATTACCTGTGTCACATGTTTACCAACGACATCTTTTTCTCCGAGAAACTGGAGATAGGACTGATTCATGAAAAGAATGGTGCCCTCGGGATCGGTAATGACAATGCATTCGATCGCTCCATCGAGCACTTCTTTCCAGATGGAGGCTAACTTTTCTTCCGGCTCAGCTGCCATTTCCGTCAGCTCCTTTCCTTCCGACTGTAGGGGAACTTGGCTGCAGCCGACCATTCGCGAAGCCAAGGAATTTTTTGAAACGTTTTCATATTCATTATGTTATCTCGTTTTTGCCCATTCTCCAAGCTGAAATTAGACCCCTCAATCTTTTCGGACAAAAAAAAATGAGACCCTCGAAATCAAGTGAGGGTCCGCCAAATAGGAGTGGGAAACCATGTAACAAATTCTAACATAAAACAAACATTAGTCAATAGAAAAACGAAAAATTTTGAATTTTGATGTTAGTTTATCTAACATCAATTGGTTACTCCCTGTCCTTTGCCATGAATAAAGCCCGCCGATTGTATCGACGGGCCCCTGCCAACTAGCAAGATATGCGTTTTAGTTCTTTATTTTTCAATTCGTCAATGCGTTTGATAATCCATTGAACCTTTTCATAAATTTTCATTCTGCCTTGCCAATTTAATTGAGGATCCGTTACCTGGTCCTGATATTCTTTCTTTAAGCGTTCCAATTCCCTGATCTCGTCGCTTTCGATAGAAACACGCTTCCATTCCATTATAACCATCCCCTTTCGATTGCTGGCATTTCTCGAAGAATCACTTGTCCTTCCCTACCACAGACGGGCTGACAAGCCGAAAGGTTTCGGTAAACAGGGAAAATTTACAAAGATTCAATCAGAAAGGCGCTGTCGACAATTTCATTTCCCCTCTGCTCTTTGCGTATCCATTTGTTACAATAAGATAAAAGGAGCTGAGATCATGGAGAAATCTTTCTACTATATGGTTGATCCCGATGAAGTCGATGAATATAAAAAAATTCTCGATTTGATGAATATCCCCTACGAGATTGAAGTACCTATCGCTTTGCTGCAAATCGGCTCTGAGCAGCGTATCATTGCCTTTCCCGAGGTGCCTGTCAGACTGTACAGTATGATTCGCAAGCTATTCAAACGAGACGGACTTCCCTATCCCAAGTGATGGTTTGGCAAAACAGATACATAATGAAAAAACGAGAGCTTGCCTAACCAGCAGCTCTCGTTTTTTCGCGGGATCACTTCTTCTCTTATCTGATGGCCAGCTCGATGATCATCACAATCAGCACGAGCAACTGGATGAGTACGGCATTTCTCATTCCCGATCGCCTCCTTCGTGCAAGGATGGACGCGCATCGTCACTGACAACCGTTGGAGAAGTCCCTTACGTTTCCCTATTTCATACATACGTTGCATTTGGAGCATTTATGCTCTTCGCTTGGATCAAAACATTTAATGAACGTCACCTATTGCCGAGGCAATCCTCCAGCCTTTGTTTTGTTCATAGACGAAGGAGATCGTAAAGGTTTCCGTACCACTTTCACCTAATGGAACCTTTGCCTGCACCGTTGCCTGCTTACCATTTTGCTCCAGCTTGATAATCTCGGCGTTTCCCCAATCCAGCAAGCTGCCGCCATCGCCATTTGGTTGAGCCAACCGTTCCCCATCATCTATCAGAGATTTCCTTTTCGATTGGTCTTCTAGCCAGGTTGTGACAGAAGATTCAGCATAGACATCCTCGAGGAAATTGGTCAGCTTTTCTTTGGTTCCGATATCATCACTCAAATAGCGATAGTCGGTGTCTCCCGCTTCCGGCCGAAAGGTAGCGACGATGCCACCAGTGCTTTTGCCCCCGCTCATCACATACCAGAAGCGTTGTTGCGCCTCTTTTACCAATCCAAGCACACTGCTCTCGGTCAGTTTTTCTTGTAGCAAGTCCATATCGCTTGAAAATTTCACCGGTTTGTAGTCAGCAATGCGCCAGTTGGTGCCCTCTTTCTTGAGACCGACTGTCACTTGCTCCGTGCCCATAAAGCCCGTGGAGGTGTACTCCAACAGTTCAACCGTATAATCAATGGTTGTTTCATTTTTTTCATCGACTTGATTGATCCGATATCCGTTTACCCAAGGAGAGGAAACTCCCAACACCCAATTTTGCTCCACAAATGAAGCGAGCTTGCTGCGTTGCAGCTCGGGTGTCAGGAGCGCGAAGAGCAATGCTCCATTACGTTTCTCATGGCTTTTCACAAACAGCTCGATCGCTTCCTCGGTGGTATGAGGCTGAAGCGCCAGCTCCAATTGCTGAATCCGTAAATTTACTTGATCGACGGACTGTGTCCCTGTGGCGGTCGCATTGCCGCCTGTCTGTGCCCATGCAGGCAACTGCTGGGCTACTCCTATTGTCAAACTTGCCGCCAATACTGCTGCAGTGATTCCCCATCTTTGCTTTTTCATAGTTTTGACCCCTTTGCTGTCATCTTTTTCCTATCTGCTAAGACGTGGAATCCACATAAATGTTGCTTGAAAAACCAAGTTTCAGAAAAATTTTTTTATCGATGAAGACTCTGTTCAGCCTGACATACAAAATTCGGCATAAAGCCATTACAGGATATTTCTTCAAAATAGCGTATACTAATACTGTTGGACATACATACACATCACTTGCGCTCAAGGAGGAGAGAACAGATGCAATTTCAAGGAGCAGCTGTCAACATACAAGGGGTCAAGGTCGGCATCGTCGCCGTTAAGGAATGGGTACTTGAAAACCATGACGAAGGGCAACGATATGTCGATCTGTTCACACCTATATTCAAAGGGAATCCGGTGATTCTCATGGCCGTCAGTTCGGAAGGAAAACCACGCTACGGTTCGCTAAAACGCCATCGCAACATTGCCAGATTGTTGCAAAATCTCGATCCGAACAAAATTCCGTGGAGAAAGTTCGTTCTGACGAAGCAACCTCACTAGGTTGCTTTTTTTATGTTCAGGAAAAAATTTGACTTTCCCGCATAACAAACTATCATAAAATAGCGTCTATTAATAATAGAGAGAATATCTACAAATTCTTACATGTTCGGAGGATTTGCACCATGATTTTTCGCAAATGGTTTTCCCTGCTGTTGGTATTGACACTTTGTCTCCCCCTGTTCCAAATCCCGGCTCAGGCGCAATCGACTGGAATCAGCATTTATCTGGACGGGCAAGAAGTGAAAAGTGACATCGCCCCTTATATCCTTCCACAGGTGAATGTCACGATGGTCCCCCTGCGGGTGATCAGCGAAGGACTGGGCGCGACGGTCTCGTGGCATCAGGACATTCAGACGGCAACGATCAGCACATCACAGACGACGCTTACCATGACCGTCAATGATCAATATGCCATGGTCAATGAAAATTACGTGAAGCTGGATGCAGCCGTGCAAAACCGCCAAGGACGAGTGATGGTTCCACTGCGTTTCGTGGCAGAACAGCTTGGTTTGCAGGTGAACTGGGACCAGGCATCTCAAACAATTTCGCTAGCATCGGGGCAAGGACAAGCACCTGTTGTGGAGACTCCTCCTGTGGTCATTGATACTCCCGAGATTCCGCAGACACCCGATGTAACTCAGGCCCCCGCGTCTGGAAATGACCAGCAGCTTAAAGGGGTATGGGTTTCCACCGTTTTCAATCTGGACTGGCCCTCTACCAGTTCTTACAGTAATGCGACGAAACAGCAACAGGAGTACATAAAACTTCTCGATGACATGCAAAACACAGGGATCAATACGGTATTTGTCCAAGTCCGTCCTGCGGCAGATGCGCTTTACCCGTCCTCCCTCGTGCCGTGGTCCAAATTTTTGACGGGAACGCAAGGCAAACACCCCGGATACGATCCGCTGGCTTTCATGGTGGAAGAAACCCATCGTCGCGGCATGGAATTTCACGCGTGGTTCAATCCTTTCCGCGCCAACACCGATGCCAATACGACCAAGCTCGCTGCGAATCATATCGCCAAGCTTCATCCGGAGTGGATGATCAACGCCAAGAACAAGCTGTACATCAATCCCGGTATTCCCCAAGCGCGTCAACGAATTATTCAGGAAATCATGGAAGTTGTGAATCAATACAATATTGATGGTGTCCATCTCGACGATTATTTTTATCCTTCCGACGGGGTTTTCCCTGATGATGCGACTTTCAAGGCATACAACAGCAAGAAGTTTGCGACAAAAGCAGAATGGCGGCGCGATAATATCAATGCGTTTATCCAACAGCTTGGAGAAGCGATCCACGCTGCGAAGCCGCAGGTGAAATTTGGCGTCAGCCCCTTTGGCGTATGGCGCAACAGCTCCGTGGATCCAACTGGTTCTGCGACCAACGCTGGGGTCACCGCCTATGACCATATGCACGCGGATGTACGCACATGGATCCAGCAAGAATGGATCGATTACGTCATCCCGCAGATCTATTGGAGTCTGTCCTTCTCCAAAGCGCAATACGGGACGCTGGTAGATTGGTGGACCAGTGAAGTAAGCGGTACGGACGTGAATCTGTACATCGGACATGCCCCTTATAAGCTAGGTACAGCCGAGACTGGTTGGCAGCATGCTCAGGAAATTATCAATCAGCTTGAATACAATCGTCAGTACAGCCAAGTAAAAGGCGACGTCTTTTTCAGCGCCAAAGACTTGCGTAAAAACCCGCTGGGAATTTTGGATGCTCTGCGGACCTATTACGCCAAATAAACAGTAATCTTAGCCAAGGTCATATCAGCCGCGAAAGCTGGTGTGACCTTTCCTTTTGGTATGGATCCAGCTGATGAGGAAAACTATCGAAAAAGACAGGAGCGTGGAAGCCATGGCGACAAAGCATGAATCGCAACACAATGTCCAATTGACTGCTGCCGAGATTGGACAGCTGTGGAGTACATACCTCAACGACAGTATGTCAAAATGTGTACTGCGATACTTTGTCAACAAAGTCGAAGATGGCGAAATCAAATCCGTATTAGAGTACGCCTTGCATTTGTCAACCCAACATCTCCAGACGATCGGAGATATTTTTTCGCATGAAAATCACCCGATCCCTCATGGGTTTACCGACGAAGACGTTAATATACATGCGCCACGCCTTTATACGGACGCTTTTATGCTGAACTACGTCAAATTGTTTGGAAGACTTGGCCTGCAATACTACGGCTTTTCTGCCAACATGGCTGCCCGCAGCGATGTCCATGATTTTTTTTCAGAGTGCGTATCGTCTACGATGGCACTTTCGACAAAGGCGGATCAAGTGCTGTTATCCAAAGGGCTTTATATGAGACCGCCGTATATCCCGATTCCTGAAGAAGTAGAATTTGTACAAAAGCAGAGCTTTTTACATGGCTTTTTTGGCGATACCAGACCACTATCAGCAATGGAAATCACCCACCTCTTTGCAAATATCCAAACGAATTCACTTGGCAAAGCCACCCTGTTAGGGTTCGCGCAAACGGCCAAGTCCAAGACGGTAAGACAGCACTTTCAACGAGGGATCGAGATTGCCGAAAAGCATGCAGAGGTATTCAGTTCCTGCCTGAGAACCGAGGATATCCCTGCTCCAATGGGCTATGAATCGAATGTGACCGACTCTACCGACGCCCCCTTTTCGGATAAACTGATGATGTTCCATGCAACCGCTTTGTCCCAAGCCAGTCAACTCAACTATGGCTTTGCACTGGGAACAGCGATGAGAAAAGATATCGGATTGCTTTATAGTCGATTGATGGCAGAGGTCGCCAAATATATGGAGGACGGGGCAAATATCATGATTGATCACGAATGGTTGGAAAAGATACCTTGTGCGGTCGAGCGAAAAGCTCTAACAAATGTATAAGCTGTGATTTTCTATGACCACCAAAACCCCTGTGCAGACCCTTATTTGGTGTATTGCCCTGCCCGGCTTTGGTCAGTTTTTGAACCAACAATTTTTCAAAGGCTTTGTGCTCATGTTTCTTGAACTTATCGTGAATATGGGTTCCGGTCTGAACTTAGCGATTATCTCCAGCTTTCATGGAAATACGGAATTGGCGATCCGTCAGGCTGATTTACAGTGGTTGATGTTTTACCCTTGTCTGTACATGTTTGGAATGTGGGATGCGTACAAAGATGCGGGCGGCGGCAGATCTCCCTACGCAAGTATTCCCTTTGTCATGGGAGCTTTCTCGGCCACGGTAGGTGTGATCTATTCCCCAACCGTGACGATCATCGGGTTTCTGCTCGGTCCCGTCTGGCTGCCGATGTTGTTTTGTCTGATTGGCATCGGATTAGGAATCGTAATTCGTGCGTTGTTGATCAAACTCTATGTGTGATTAGGTACATGCAAAAAGGTCACTCAGCGTATAAAAGCTGTGTGACCTTATTCATTGCCGGGATGGTTATACTTTCCCTTTTGGTTCTCCAAAAATACAAACGTATTGAACAGCCATTTCGACAAGAAAATGATCGGAACGTAGACATACAGAAATAATTCTAAAAAACTTAATCCTTTATGCAAGCGGAACAGATCAAGCGTATTCATAAGCGGCTTTAATCCAAATGCAAATAGGGCTGCGAGAATCACCGCATACAGGTAGAAATTTCTATTTTTCTCCGTCACCCACTGATAAAGCAGCATAAACACGACAGGAATCAACGAGCTGTCCAATCCGAGTGCCACCGGAAAGAGCGGAATCGCAAAATAGGGATAATCCCAATATCCCAGCCTCCAGCCTGTAAGATCCGCATAGGTGGTGACGATATGCACACAGAGACCAAAAAAACCGATCTTAAAAACTTGGCTGCGATCGATCAGAAAGTATAAGACAATCAGCGGAACTACCAGCATGGCTAAGGTGACCCAAAATTGCCAAGAGTCGAAGCTGGAAAATTGCCACCAATACTCTATCAACTTATCAGTGATTTTCTGTCCAAGCTCATATAGTTGCATGAACATTTCTTTTTTATTCAGCTGCCATCCCCCCTATTTCTTCTTCATGAACCTTTTGGAGATCTTCGCATCCATATGTTGCTCTTGCTCCGATAACCCTATCCCTCTTCTTTTACTGTTACATGAAAGAATAATTTTTTCCTGGCGGCGAAAGATATCCATATAAATCTACTTTTAAAAGGGGGTATTTTAATGAAAAAGCTATGCTCACTCGCATTATCACTTGCTTTTGTAACGGTATTGGTATGCCCAGCCTTTGCGGAAACCGCGGGAAATGGCAACACCGGAAACACGGGAACTATCGGTAATAATGGAACCATCGGAACCACAGGGACGACTGCAACTGGCGGTACTGTAGGTGGAACCGGAACAACCGGAACCGGCGGCACAATGGGTGGCGCTGGCACTACTGGTACTGGAGGCACAATGGGCGGTACGGGAACCAGAGGGAACATGGGAGACAATCTCTCCAATACCAATACCTTCCGAACCGCTGCTGCTGACGATGACCGATTTGATATGTCCTGGCTCGGCCTATTGGGACTGGTAGGACTTGCAGGTCTGTTTGGCAGAAATCGAAATGAGAATCCGACAAGAACCTAGGATCTCGGCTTCTCCAAAGCTTTGGCTGTACTTTCGCTAACACGAATGTGGACCACCAAAAATAGCGCCTGTCTTGATGACCGGCGCTATCCACATATCAACTGATATATCCACAATATTCACAATTTATCCACGATCCACATCTTTGACTGCCGCTCATTGATCCCAAGCCTTTACCGCAATGACGGCATTATGCCCGCCAAAACCAAATGAATTCGATAACCCTATCTTTACGTCCGCTTCCCGCGCCTGATTCGGGACATAATCCAAATCACATTCTGGATCGCTTTGTTCCTGATTGATCGTCGGTGGTATCCATTTTTGCTCCAGCGTTTTCACCAATGCAATGGCTTCTACCGCACTGGAAGCGCCCAACAGATGTCCCATCATGGATTTATTCGCCGTGATCGGAATCCGATACGCCTGTTCTCCAAACAGCTTTTTGATGGCAAACGTCTCTGACCGATCACCGATCTGCGTACTGGTCGCGTGTGCACTAATGACGTCCACTTGATCGAGACCAATGCTGGCTTCTTGAATCGCCAGTTTCATCGCCTGATAAGCGCCTCGTCCCTCCGGATGACTGGCTACCATATGGTACGCGTCGGAACTGGCGCCGTAGCCGATGACCTCCCCATAAATATGGGCATCTCGTTGCAAGGCATGTGTCAGCGATTCAAGCACGAGGATGCCTGCACCTTCTGCGATTACGAAGCCATCACGTCCTGCATCGAATGGCCTACTGGCACGAGAAGGCTCATCGTTTCGGGTAGAAAGGGCATTCGCATTGCCAAAGCTCGCTAATGGCACGTCCGCGACCGCTGCCTCTGCTCCCCCTGCGAAGACGATATCTGCACCCCCAGCGCGAATCAACCGAAACGCTTCTCCAATGGCTGTATTCCCGATCGAACATGCCGTGACGGGAGACATGCTCGGACCCAATGCCCCTAGTTTCATACTAATCAAAGC
>DASQNU010000261.1:0-9882 GCA_035644815.1 Bathyarchaeia archaeon
CCTGTGATGAGATTGTTCCAGCTTCATAATATTGCGGCTCATCGTTTTCTAAGAAATTTTGCCATCGATAAGGAAAAACCGGTATGGATGTTCGAACAAATGCAGGAGTGTTTGCAAGGAGTGTTTCCCGCATATGCGGATGAACGGAATGAAACAATTCGAGAGGATGTCCAGAAACTACTGGAAGTTTGCACTCATATGATTCAGAGCAGGGAGAAGTTACGGAGAATTTATGACAGAGGTGTTGAAGGACACAACCAAATGCGCGCACGTGGCTATGTGATTCCAGCTGATGAAACCCATCTGTATGATTGTCTGTATGAATCGGATTACATTTTGTATGAACGATTACGAATTCAGGAGTTGATCTGGAGTTCACTGGATAGATTAAGCGCATTCTTTAGTCATGGTAATCCGAAACTTAGCAAAGAAATGGAAAAAAAGCGAAAAAAGCTAGTGGATTTACTAAATGATTATAAAAAGAAAAAATTAAAGGTAATTACCGATAAGTCAGTAAGCAGCTTTGAAATTGGAATTACAGGGCAACGTACGGTCTTTCAGTCAGCTGAACATTTAAAAGAAATTTACCAAATTGAAAACGAATTGGTGTTCAAAAAAGATTGTGTACCACTTCTACGCAATCCTTAGTCAAGAACAGGGGAGACCGTAAATGAATCCTTTACAAGATAGTTTTCGCTTTTATGCAAGAAATATTGAATCACTGTTGCTGTTATCAGTCTTAACTGTGTTTCCCTTTTTGTTGATTCACAATTTTATTATGAACTATATCAATTTGATCACGACAATCACTGGGGCCAAAGTTGTATCTGGTTTTTTTAACATGTTCTTGCTTTTAATGTTCATCACGGTCATTCAGCTTCCCTTCGCTCTGTTCGTTAAATATGAAAGTGATGGAGAGGAAAAACCGCTTAAGAAGGCGTTGCGTACTTTCGCAGAACATAGCTTTTCCGTTTTCGTATTCGCATTCATCTATACACTGGCAGTGACAACAGGCATGTTACTTCTAGTGATTCCAGGATTGATCGTTTTAATCTGGTTCTATCTGACCCCCTATCATATGGTGTTGAAGCAGAGCTCGCCCTGGAGATCCTGGAGGGCGGCCATGGATATGGGCAAGAAGCATTTTATTCAGATTTTGGGCTTGATTTTGCTGACAAGTGTCATTCAGTCGCTTGTTTCCATGCTTGGACTCTTTTCTGTTACCTTTATTTCCACGAGCTACGGGGCAATTTTCTTCACGCAATTATTGTTGAATGTCATCGTCTTTCCTTTTATCGCGATCCTGTTTTCTATGTATGTACAGAAGTGGAGCGAAGAGGCTAACGCAATGGAGGGTATGGAGGAATATGCCAGGGGATGATCACGAATCAAATCAGACAAAGGAGGATGTATAGATAATGGCTGTGAAACGGATGATTACCAGTGAAAAAGGCTCAGTGACCGTGGAATTCATCGGTATTCTTCCTTTGGTCTTTCTGATCATGATGATATGCTGGCAGTTCCTAGTCGGCGTCTATGGAGTGATTACCGCACAGGCGGCAGCCAATGAAGCAGCCAAGGTGTATGCCATTACAAGAAACTCGGGGGAAGCACTTAATGCGGCAAGAAATGTCGTGAATGCGGCGGGTGGCGGAATTGGTTATGTATCAGGAAATATCGATCATGGCACTTACTTTACGGCAAACGTAAGTGTATCTGTGGACCTCATCTTTATTCCCGATTGGATTCGCAAAAATATGGATCCTGATGATCGAGTGATTACCTTTGAACGGGAAATAACGGGTCGGGTGATTCAATAAATGAAAGTGGATATTCGGAGTATCTTGCGCGACGAACGCGGCAACATGACGGTTTTTGTTTTATCGATTTTTACCTTTATGCTGCTGGTTCTCTTTACAGCTTTGTATAATTTTTCGTCGGTTTTCGTAGGAAAGGAACAAGCGATGAACAGCGCTCAGGTAGCTAGCCAAAGCGGGGTAAAGAGCGTCTATGATGCCATGGAAATGGCCATCCAAGCTTATGATGTGTGGGCGATCGCGAATAGAAAACCACCGCTCAGCCCGAAAGTCAGTCAAAGAGAAAGCAGTCTTCGAGCTTCGAATCCGGAGTGGGCCGCCAGCGAGGTTAGGTATACGGCGATCGATCAAGTATTAGCTGATCATTTGGGATCGAACCCAGACCTCATGGGATTTGTGACGATTGGCTTGGCAGAAGCCAGACTGGAGATTCCCGGTGTTGTAACCTATATTCTGCATGAAAACGATGCTTCCTTGAAAAATCTCGACGTTTTCAATGGAGACGATCGCATCGAGGTCACGGCAGCGGTCGATTATGAATCGGATAACATGGGATTTGAATTTCTCTCCACATATAGAGATGAGATCGTGCAGACCGGCGAGAGCAGAAAGATTGGATTTCTGGTCGCCGTGCCGGGATGGTAATCGATCTGATCTGAACTACTACACATGACACCAACCACGACAGAAGGAGGCAACGAAACATGGCCACCATCAAAAGAACGCTGCTGACACTAACGAATCTCACACTCATACTCTTGCTCTGCAGCTGTTCCTTCCAAGCATCAGGTCTTGGTGCGCCTCCTCCCATGCCAGAATTGCCTGCAACTACGCAAAGCTTAATAGCAAAGGAACCGGGACCGCTTTCCGGCACTCATTTTTACGCGCAAGAGTATCCGTACCGTGCGGATATCCAAAAAGTATTAGACGGTCTGCCCAGCCAATTGGACGGCATGGATGAGTCGATGCTACCGGTATACTGGGCCACGCTGGTCTCGATGTTTGCAGAAGACTATCTAAGCCCGCAAATGGTGGTCGACCGCTGGCGAATCGCCTCATTTGGAGATCCAGGCATTGGAGACTCCAGGCTCCGCTTCAAGGAAAATTTCAACGTTGAGATTGTCTTGGATGCAAGCGGCAGCATGAATGGCAAAATTGGCGAAAAAACCAAGATGGATTTGGCCAAGGAAGCGATCAAGGAATTTACTGCCAGCCTGCCGGAAGGGGCAAAAGTCTCGCTGCGGGTATACGGTCATAAGGGCAGCAATGCCGATGAACACAAGCAGCTCTCCTGCAGCAGCAGTCAGGTGGTCTACCCCTTCCAGACTTATGATGAGGCAAAGCTTGATGCAGCACTGAAACAGTTCGAACCGACCGGCTGGACCTCCATCGCGGGCTCCCTGCAACTGGCAAAGCAGGATATGGCCGCTTTCCATGCGGAGAAAAACACCAACATCATTTATCTGGTGAGCGATGGGATTGAGACGTGCGACGGCGATCCGGTGCGCGTAGCAAAAGAGCTTTCCCAATCCGACATGATGCCGCTGCTCAACGTGATCGGCTTCGACGTCAATGCCGAAGGGCAAAAGCAGCTCAAAGAAATCGCCAAGGCTTCAGAAGGACTCTACGCCAACGTCACTAACAAAGAGCAATTCAAACGCGAGCTGGAACGTGCTCGGGAGATCGCTGAGAAGTGGGAGAAATGGAAACAAGATGCCCTATCCGAAACAGACAAGATTCTCGTCGATCGGGCTAAGTGGATCGACCTGTACGACAAGGATTGGTACGAAAAGAACTGGCGGGAAAGCTTAAATCTGGGTGCAGCCATCGACTATCTAGCAGCGTCCGGTAAGATCGGCGGTCAGGCGAGAGCGTATTTTGCAGAGGAAAGGAAGAAGCGCGAGGCGTTTATCACCCAGTCTAAGGATGAACTGACCGATTATCTCGTCAATCTGACCACGCAAACGTATGAACAAATGCGAGAGGAAATTGAACAGAAGTACACAGGGAATTAGAGATCAAGAGACGATGGCGTGCCGTTTGAAAGAACGAAAGAGAAATGCAACCACTATGGGGAGGTGTAACTATGTCAATGCAGCCAATCAGACATCTGTTACCGTACACCGAGAATCAGGAAGACGGATCGAATATCATGTACATCCGGATCGAACCGGCGCTGCTTTATTTGGAAGCGGGACAGACCTCAAAGATCAAGGTGTATGCGGTTTTAACAGATGGCAGAAATGAAGAGATCACCCATAAAGTGAAATGGCAATCGCAGCACACGACCATTGGTAAGGTGAATGAAGAAGGGACGATCACGGCGGTCGAGCCAGGCAACATGTCAATCGTAGCCGAATACGAGCAGCATAAAGCAGAGCTGATCGTCGCGATCGACAAGAAAGAGAAAGCAGCAGCAAAACGGGAGAAGAAGTCTGGTGGAAAGTTTGGGAAAGTGGGCGCGCTCACCGTGGCAGCGACCTTGTTTGTTGCTACAGGTGTATACGGTGCGGTCCAAATTTTTACCTCTGATGAATCAGTAAGCGGACCTGTTTCGCAAACGGCAGCAGAACCAGTTGCGACCGGAAATGAGCCCGTTCAAGATTCTACAAGTGAGACTACAGTTGCTGCTCAGCCAGAAGAGGCGGAGGAACTTACTCCGACGTCCTCGAAAGAGAGTACTGGGGAAGACGGGCTCACTCCTGCTACAGAAGATACCGAGAAGGCAGTGGAGGAGACTCAGCCTCCTGGCGATCAAGTGGCCGCATCACCATCTGCCCCGATCACGGATACGACGGCGGCATCGGCAGCCCCTGAACCTACAAATACAGGAACCATGTTAGGTGCATTGCATTCGTTGCTGGCTACTCAAAAGACGGGAAGCACCCCAGCAGCAGCGGCAGCGCAAACACCGCCAGTATCTCCGGCGACAACAGCACCAACGGGTGGGGCGGCAGCTTCTACCAGCACTCAGCCGATAGCGGTAAAACCCCAAGCAGCGCCAGTAAAAACGACAACCACTACAACGACAGCGGTGAAGCCCAAGCAAACCGTACAGACAACGAAACAGCCAACTACCAGAAGAACAACGACAACGGTACAGAAACAGCCTGTAAAAACGGTTGCTACAACAACAGCGACAGCGCCAAAGACTGTCGTAGCTAGTTCGACAAAACCAACGCCAGTCGCTACACAACCGAAAGCGGCCGCTGCTACAAGCGTCATGCTGGTGCCTGTAGAAAAGGCGGGCAAATGGGGCTACAAGCGTGCGGGTGAGGACGAAGTTACCATCCCGTACAATTTTGATCACGCGACAAAGTTTTCGGATGGCCTGGCTCTTGTCAAAAAAGACGGGAAATTCGGTTATATCAATTCCAAAGGGCAAGTCGTGATTCCATTTGAATATTCCTATGCCACCAGCTTCTCTGGAGGAAAGGCTACGGTCAAAAAGGATGGTCAGCTGGGCACGATCGACAAAAATGGATCTTTCCGTGCAAATTAAAAACGAATGTGCTCAATGACGAAGATTCAAAAGAACTGCGCATTGACGGTTATCCAAAGGGTAGCCGTTTTTTCTGGGCAATTTTTGTCTTTATCTGTTTACGTTCAAAGTGTTTATTGGTAATTTGTTTTTATATAAACCATTTTCTAGAAAATCCATTAAGCAATCCGACCAGAATAGAGTTGCTTTAAGAACAACAACTATTACATATAAAGGAGAGTTCCCCATGTCCAATATCCGCGTAATCGACAGCGCCGAAAACTATAACATGAAAATCGAAGTCCTCCAGTACGAAAAACTGGCAGGCAATTCTCCCTATTCCGCGGCGGATCTCTTCTATGCGGAAAAGATGAACATCAAGCTGAAGCAAATCAAGATCACGCTGAAAAACCCAAGTGCCAGTATCGTCACGGAAGCGGGAGCGCTTCACTATATGAAAGGAAACATTGAGCTGAAAACAGGTATCAACCCGGGTCAAAGCGTAGGCGGTTTCCTGAAAAACCTGGCAACAAGCGTCGTGACCAATGAGTCCGTTGTCAAACCGCATTATGTCGGACAGGGTGAGATCTATTTGGAACCGACATTTGGACATTATGCTCTCCTTACCATGGAAAACAACACGCTCATCGCCGACAAAGGCATCTTTTTCTGCTGCGAACCTGCTCTGCAAATTGGGGTGGAAACAATGAAGAACCTCTCCACTGCCGTAGCAGGAGGGGAGGGCCTGTTCCAGACGAAAATTTCAGGTTCAGGAATTTGCGTATTATCCATCCCTGTACCAATGGAAGAACTGGTGCAAGTTGATTTGAACAATGAAGTGTTGAAAGTCGACGGAAACTTTGGACTGTTCCGTATGGGCAAGATCGATTTCGGGGTGGAGCGATCGACCAAGAGTATCATCGGGTCGGCAGCGACCGGTGAAGGATTGCTCCAAACGTATCGCGGGACAGGGCGGGTATGGTTGGCACCGACAGCATCGGTGTATCAGAATCGCATTGTTGGCCACAGATAGGGCTTATTCGCTTAGAGAGCACAAAAAAATTAGCCTACAACCGCGTTGAGTTGTTGGCTAATTTTTATTGTGAATAAAGTGATTACTAGCGCAAGAGGATGATAGTAGACAAGGTAAGCATCAGCAGAGCATTGAGGGCCATGACAGGTTTATGCTTGGCACGAAGCAGGTGCGCGTGAATCGCACCAACCATCAGGGCAGCGAGGAGCGAAGCTGCGATGTTCAGAAGAGTGGGGATCCAGAAGGCGAGGAGTAACCCAACCACACCAAGCAATTCTAGGGATGCCGTTACGTACATAAACCAAAGGGGATATCGATATTCGTTCCAATGCTGGAGCATGCTTTTGGCATGCCCAAATTTCAGAACAACTGACACCATAAACATAATGATGAGGATAATCTGGGCTGCAAGAAGTAGATTCATAGCTTTGTAAAGCACCGCCTTTTCTTATTCCTGTAAGTTCACCTAGAATGATAAAGCCATTTCATGAAAAAGAATGTAGGCTAGACTACATTCCCGACTTAATGAAGGGAGAGGCGGCCATGAACAAGCTTAAATACTTATCAAGAGTGGAGTTATTTCGCGAACTAAGCGTGGAAGCATTGGAAGCGATGAAAGAAGACATACCGGTCGAACCGGTCGCAAAAGGAACCATCATCACTTCTCCCCACAGTTCGCAGAGAATGATCTATCTGGTCAAAGCGGGATCGGTTCGACTCTATACCTTAACGGAAGAAGGTAAGGAGTTTACGATCGATGTCTTAGCCCCTGGACACATGTTTGGCGACATGGGTTTATATACGGCGGAAGCGAATCTGTTTGCGGTTACCTTGGAGAACTCTCTCGTTTGTAAAATCGATCAAGAACGTTTACAGCAAATCATACGGGAAAACCCGGATTTGGGCATTCGGTATATAGAGATCTTATCGGCTCGGCTGAGAGAGGTGGAGGAACTGCTGGAGCATATGGCATTCAGCAGCTTAAGAAAACGTTTGCTGTTCCTCTTGCAAAAGCTGATCGAGAAATTTGGCACCGATTCCGGCGAGAACGATGAATGGAGAGGAGAACCCGGCTGGTATCGGCTAGACGTAGAACTCACCCATCAAGAGCTAGCTAGCATGACGGGAAGCATCCGCGAAACCGTCACGGAAATGATGAATCGGTTTGCGGCTGAGGGGATCTTGGAGAAAACAGGATATCGAAAACCGATATGGATACATAAAGAACGGTTAAAAACCGCTTTAAAAGACGGCGATTCCCGGGAGTGGAGGAGCAGGATAGCGCGGTCGTCAAAGAGGTTCTATCAATGAACATCGAGAATCCGTGAACGCATGCCACATGAACAAGGAATAGAAAACGAAAATCTTCTCAAGACTAGTAAAAGCCTCCATTCATCACGATTCGAATACGGAGCCGAATCTTACAAACACGCGATGTACGCCAATTGCAGCAATAAATGTGGAAAGAATGTGGAAGTTCGGTTCCATCTTTCTACCGCAAACGGAATTTATGATACGATATAGCAAGCGGAAAGGGAGGAAAGAAACCATGAAAAAATTTGACGCATCCGCGATAGCCATCTCTATATTAGTGTTAGGGCTCGTCGTACTGGGAGTTACTCAGCAAGGACAAGCTCATGATCCGGAGGTAGCGAAAATCGGGAATACCGCGATTACACAGGCGCAATTCACTCAGGCGCTGGAGAACCAATACGGCAAGCGAGTCATGAGTCAGCTGGTGGCGGAAGAACTCATCCGTCTGGAAGCGCAGCAGCAAGGCGTAAAAGCCAGTGAGGAAGAGGTAGAAAAGGCTGTGGCAGCACTCAAAAGCCAGGGCACTCCGGAACAATTCGAGAAGTTTTTAGAAGAACAAAAGCTGACCGAAGAAAAACTGCGTGAGCAAATCGATCTGCAGCTTACACGGGATCAGCTTCTGGATAAGACTTATCCGGTAACAGATGATCAGGTCAAAGCGTACTATGACAAAAATAAAACGAAGCTAGGGGAACCGACACCGACTCTGGAACAAGCGACACCGGAGATCAGGGAGAAGCTGGCGAAGAAAAACCGTGAAAAATTCTACAAGTTTTGGCTCGGTGAGCTGGAGCAAAAGTATGCAGTGGAGTATGCGAATCCAGACTATGCCATCGTAGGCAAGAGTGAAGAGCAAGACACGAAAAAGTAAAGAACGTGGGAGAGACGTGTAAACGGGATAACCGTGTTTACACGTCTTTTTTAATACAAGAGTTTTGCCATACATGAAATCCATCCACACTTCGTCGGCGATCGAACCAACTAGCCGTTACAATAAGGACGGAAACTGAAAGAAAGCAAGGAGGCTATTCGATGAACCACGAATCATGTATGCAATCGATCCAGGAGGTCCGTCCGAAAATATTGTATTACGGTACACCGGTAATTTTGCTCACGACGCTGAATGAGGATGGTTCCACCAATATCAGCCCGATCTCTTCCTCATGGGCGCTTGGCTATACACTGGTATTGGGTCTTGGGGCAGGAGGAAAAGCATTGGAAAATCTGGAGCGGCATCCCGAATGTGTCGTAAACGTGCCTGAACCAAGCCTATGGAGAGCGGTGGAAGCCCTTGCTCCCTTGACCGGTTCCACTCCAATGCCAGACTATAAAGCAGCCATGGGTTTTCGTCATGAAAAGGATAAGTATGGGGCAGCCGGATTAACCCCGGTCCAATCAGAGGCTGTTAAGCCTACCCGCATTCTGGAATGTCCGCTGCAGCTGGAAACGGCGGTCAGGCGAATACAGCGTCCAGCAACAGACAACTCCTTTGCGATCGTGGAGACAGAGGTGCTGCGCGTCTTCGCTCATTCCGAGGTGGTGAAAGGAGAAAACTACATCGATCCAGTCAAATGGAGCCCGTTGATCTATAATTTCCGTCACTACTTTGGCCTGGGAGAGGAGCTGGGCAAGTCCTACCGCTCAGAAACATAAAAGCAGCTGCATAAGAAAAAAGAGGGCCATCCAGCGATGAGCCCTCTTCCTATTGGGATACGATAAACTAGATCAAGTTTTCCGGATTCAAGCCTTCCAGCTCTGGCAGGACAAATCGTCCGTCTTTGCGGATCAGCACATCATCAAACCAGATTTCGCCGCCGCCATACTCTGGTCGCTGGATTTGCACCATATCCCAGTGGATGGAGGAGCGGTTGCCGTTGTCTGCGATATCGTAGGCATTTCCTGGCGTGAAGTGGAAGCTGCCCGCGATTTTCTCATCAAAGAGAATGTCCAGCATCGGGTCGAGGATATATGGATTAAAGCCGATCGCAAATTCCCCGATGTAACGCGCGCCGTCATCTGTATCCAAAATTTCGTTCAGGACTTTCGTGTTGCTGCTGGTCGCTTCTACAATTTTCCCTTTGGAGAAAGTCAGTTGCACGTCTGTGAAAGAAGTGCCATGGTAAACGGTTGGCGTGTTGTAGTAGAGCGTTCCTTCTACAGAATCGATCACAGGGGAAGTGTACACTTCGCCGTCAGGGATATTGCGTTTCCCATCGCATTTGATGGCCGGAATGCCT
>DASQNU010000262.1:0-24167 GCA_035644815.1 Bathyarchaeia archaeon
CGCTTGCGAAATGCTTTTACAAGATTACCAAATTCAGCTTCATATTTATTCATTCGAAAGTCATCCTTTATCGGTAGATCATCTTGTAAAATTCTATCACCATTTCCCTGATCACTTCAATGGTTAGTTCCATGTATGCAGGTTCAAACTGTTTAGCTTGCTGCTTTCATTTCTGCTTGTGCCCTTAATTTCTTTATATCAAGGCGAATAACGAGAGAGATAATCAGGGCTACGATAAACATACTGCCAAAAACAGAAAGTGTGCCAAAATAGCTTCCCGTAGTCTCACGCACCCATGCAGCGAAGATCGGACCTACCAGTCCGGCAGCTGACCATGCTGTCAATATGTAACCGTGAATCGCCCCCAGCTGTTTCGTGCCAAACAAGTCGCCGATGTAAGCTGGAATCGATGCGAAGCCTCCGCCATAGCAAGTCATGGTCAGATAGACGACGAGCTGGAAGATTATCGCGGAAGTAATGCTAGGCATCAGGAAGAAGGTCAGAATCTGGATCGCAAAAAAGGCGGTGTACGTATTCGGACGGCCGATATAGTCGGATATGGATGCCCATGCGATACGGCCTGCCCCGTTAAAGAGACCGATCAGCCCAACCATCGTAGCTGCTTGCACCGCGTTCATCCCTACGATTTCCTGTGCCATTGGCGATGCGACAGAAATCACCGCGATACCGCATGTGACGTTAATAAAGAGCATGAGCCAGAGCCAGTAGAAACGGCGGGTTTTCACAGCTTCATTCGCCGTCAATTGAGACAAGTCTGCACTTTTCTTGGTAACCGTGATCCCGCCTTGTTTCAGGCCAGCAGGAGCCCAACCCGCTTTTGGCGGTTCCAGATACTGTGCGGATGCCATCATGATTACGAAATAAGCGGCACCCAAAATGAAAAACGTATTCGCAATGCCAACATTGACAATGAGTGCTTGCATAATCGGACTACTGATCAATGACGCAAATCCGAAGCCCATAATCGCCAGACCCGTGGCCAAACCACGACGGTCAGGGAACCATTTGACCAAGGTGGAAACCGGAGTGATATATCCTACCCCGAGACCGATTCCGCCCAAGACCCCATAGAAAAAATAGAGAAGCCACAAACTCTCCAATTGAATCGCCAATCCAGATCCTGCAATCCCTACACCAAAGAATAAAGTAGATAAAATACCAGCTTTGCGTGGTCCATGTTTTTCAACAAAATGTCCGAGGAATGCAGCAGATAGACCGAGGAATAGAATGGCGATGCTAAACGTGAATTGGGCCTCTTTTAAGCTCCAGCCCAGCTGTTCGGTGATCGGCTTTGTGAACACGCTCCATGCATAGACGGAACCAATGGAAATGTGAATCCCCACTGCCGAAGCGGCGATCAGCCAACGGTTTTTGTGGTTGCTCAATGTGTTCTCCTCCTAGTTGATAAAGTAGACGCTACTCCCTGCAATGCCTGTCGGTATCTGTGTGGGAATCGTATGCGCTCACACAAAAAAACCACTGCCTATCTTCCAGTCACAAAAAACATGACGAGAAAGCATGCAGTGGTTGGTATACAACAGGATCGCTGTTTTTTACCAACAACCCACAACGTTACGGAAACTAAGGCTAAACAGGTGACAGGCAACCCTATTCCTTATCTAGCAAAAGTCCCTTCATGTCACGAATTGTTCACATCTATCCCTTATACTAGCAAGAAGGCGCTTACATGACAACAAAAAAATGTGACGATCGTCACATTTTTCCTGAGTGAACTCATTACCGACCCATTTTTCATTGGTAAACCTAGGTTTTCCTCTTTTTCGCATCCAGCAGCCGATTGAGCGTTTGCGCTTTTCCTTCGCTGTTCTCTGAAGATGTTGATGTTGGCTGCGAACTCGCTGTTCTTGTTTGTCCTGTTGTCTTCTGTGCCTCTATGAATGAAGGTTTCGGCCCAACAGATTGGGCTTGCTTTTCTTTTCGCAGACTTTCCTTATGCTTTTCTTTCTTGGCTGTCAAATCGCCAAACATACGGACGGCGGCTGGAGCCTCCTTCTCCTTTTCTATCTTCTCCTCACGAGTATGGCTTTTCAACCTCTCCACCCATCGCTGTGGCCATGGAAGGCGTCGTGCCGCGATCTCGATCGGCAAGAGCAAGGCAGCTAGCAATAGCAACAGGTCCGCGATCGGTTGATTTTCCCACTTTTGCGGGAGGTCATCAGTGAATACAAGGGCTGGATCGGTGATAAGTTGTCCGTCGCCAGCCAATATCATTTCCTGCAAGCGAGCTTCCCCGTCACGCCTTAAGCCATATTCAGGAGAATAGGAGATGGTCAACCCTGCTGTTTGACTAGCTGTAATCTGCTCGCCTTCTTTCTGGTTCACCTGCAACAGGTAGGTGCCTGGTTCGGCTGCAGCAAATTCACCGCGGAGGGTTCCCGGAGCGATCGGCTTCAGGGTGATGGCTTGTCGATTGATTTCTTCATTCACAACCACGGCCTCCATGGTTTGCGGGGTATTCGCAGAGGAAGGCAACGTAACCGTGATGATTCCTTTGCTTCCATCAACTTGTGTGTGCGTTTTCCATTCCCCATGTGCAATTTGCGGAAAAGTCCAGCTGACGACTTCATTCCAGAAGCGGCTAAAGCCACCCCATACCACCCAGTGCGCAGACCATTTTCCTTCCAGATCCGAAGTCCAGGATACGGATCGGCCAAGACCATATTGCCATCTGGAGAGCAGCGGATCCTGATCTGCGGTAAGCAGTGCCTTTTCCGCCGTTTGCTTGGGTGTCGTCGTCACGTAGGCATGTATCGGTGGGAGTCCCTGCGAGAGCGACTGCCAATCGGCTGCTCCCGTCTGAATCGGGACCTGCGGCTTCTCCACTATAAATGCACGGCTGGCCAATGCGGTTTCCTTGGAAAAAATCTGCGGAATGGTCCCCGGGTCTGTCGCCTCGTAAAATCGACCTTTTCCTGCTTGGGCAATCTCCTCTAGCAAGCCGACATCTGCGTCATTCCCTACTGCGACGGTGGAGACCGTAATGTTTTCTCCTGTCATCGCTTGCAGCAATCCTTGATAATCATCGTCGCGGCCCGACTGCCCATCTGTAAGCAGGATGACATGTTTGCGCTGCGTCTGCGTGGTTTTGATCTGGTCATAGGCAACCTGAAGCGCGGGGAAAATATCTGTTCCCCCATCTGGAAAAATCGAGCCGATTTGCTGATGAATATGAGGAAGATTGGTCACCGATTGCGGCGGTACGACGACCCACGGTTCTCCATCGAACGCCACTACCCCCACATGGTCTTTGTCATTAAGCATCTCAGTGGCACGAATAGCTGCTTCCTTCGCCAACTCCATTTTGTTTCCACTGCTGGGATCAGCACTCATACTGCCGGATTTATCAATGACTAGCACAAGTCCGAGGGAAGGAATTTTCTCTTTCCCCCGTAAATCCATATAAACCGGGAGCGCTTCTTCAATCGAAGTTTTAAACCAGCCGCCCATGCCAAAGCTGCTTGAACCACCAGTCATGACCAGGCCAATTCCGAAATCAGCCACCGCTGAACGAATCCGTTCCATATCATGTACACCCATTTGCGTCGCATCGACATCTGCCAAAATAATCGAAGCGTACTGCCGATAATCTTCCAACTGCTTCGGCAAACGCGCGGGTTCGACCACATCCACGTGATTCGTTCCCGCACGCAGGGCATTCACCAGATTTTTGGCTGCATCTGTATGTCCCTCCACGACCATGACTCGTGGGGTTCCCTGTACATGCGTAAAGGCATAAGCCTGATTATTTACCTTAATCATATCTACATCAGGAGCAATCTCCACCCGATAACGATGAAACCCTTCTTTGACACTTGACTGCGGGAACAAAAACTGGTTGCTTCCCTTTTCAACTGTTATTCGCTTGCTTCCCAGCTCACTGTTTCCTTCATAGAGACGAATAGTGGCCTTGGTTGCGATCGTGCTTTCTACCACGACTTTCAGCTGAAATTCTTCACCCGCAAATAAACGATCCGGGACTTCAACGGAGGATAGGACGACTTCCTCGCCGGGTGGCTGCTGTAAGGAAACGGCCTGAAAGCCAATCCCTCGTTCGCGAGCCAGCTTGATTTCTTGGACCGCATCACCGTGTGTAGCCAATCCATCGGTAATCAGTACGATTTTCCCTCTGGCCATGCTCGGGATCAAGCCTGATGCCAGCCGAATACCATCCGCCAAATTCGTAGCGTGCGGTCCGACTTCGACTCCCAAGGCAGTCATGTCCGGGCTCGTGGTGATTGGCTGTTCAACAGCTGCTGTTTGCCCCACCGAAATTATGCCGTACTGATCCATCGCTCTTTTCTGCTTGATCGATTCCTGCAGAAAGGCTACTGTCCGCTGATCCTGATTCATCGAGGCCGACCTGTCCACGACGAAGATCACTGTTTCCGCTTGCACCGGAAATAATAAATGAGTGCCAGCCAACGCAAGTATCAGCAGGAGAAAGAGCAGCATGCGCAAGCTGCTGATGAGCCATCGTCGTGCAGGGATCATCCGTCGCTGGCTGCGCCACCACGTTACAACAACCCAGATCGCTGGCACGAGCAACAGCAAGGCATACGGCTGCATGAAATTAATAGCCACGCTGATACACCCTCCATTCGGTAAATAAGATGACAAGGGCGATCAAGATCAGCCATCCCGTAAACGCTTGGTAGCTGTAGATTCCGCGAACACCGTTCTTTGCTGCAGATTCTTGTGAAGCCTCTTCTGTCGTATGTACCTGCATACTGGATGGTGTGATGTCTTTTTCTTCCTCCTGCATGCTTACTTGAAAAAGTCGCTCCGCTTTCTTCCCATCTATCCATTCTTCCAAGTGATAAAGCCCTACCTGCTCGGGTACTTGAAATAGATAACTAGTGCCGATTTCATGCAATTCGACCTTGTTTCCATCAGGCAGAAGAATCGAGCGATCCTCTGCACCAGGAGTCAACGGTATCGTCATCACTCCGCCTGGTTGCCCGGATTCGATCGGAGCGGATTGCACAGGTGTTAGCCAGGTGATGACGTTTTGCATGAAAATCGGAAACGCGGTGCGCAGTGGTAAATCGGATTGATGCAGGTCAAAGCTGAGAATCACGCTTCGTCTTCCCTCGATGTTGCCGGCAAGGATGACAGGATCATTTCCGGTTTGCAGCAAACTCTTCATGTCCTTCATCGGATCCAAGCGTGCAGTTTCATTCACATGCAGCTGCTGAAAATCGGCATGGCGCATTACTGGATGAGAATGATCCACTGTATCTAGTGGACGGCTCACCTTCATCTTTCCTTGAAAAGGTAACCAGCTGGTGGCTTTGTTCGGACCGATGACCAGCACGTTTCCCGGTGGCAATAGCTCCGGAACGACTCCGTCAAAAATCCACAAATCAGGCGGATCAGTGATCTTCTCTGGTAATTGTGTCATCGTTTCCACTTGGACGCGCCTTAATTTTAATGCCTCGTGCAGAAAGCGATTCCCTTCCGGCGATACGAGAAACACACGTGCAACACCATTTGCGGCAGGGATGCTCCATTGTCGATTGTCGACGGTAAGTCCGTCCGCAGCCATATCAAGAACCACCTCATAGGCGGAGCTGGCAGGGAGGTTTGTAACTGTGAGCGACTGACTTTCATTCGCTCCCGTCTCAAACGGCTTTGCAGCTAGCAAGGTATGGTTGGCATCATAGACCAGCACGGTTCCTTGCCGTGTCTGGACTCCATGATTGTCCACCCGTACGAATCCTGTCCAGCCTGATTCGCCTGACTGGGTGACAAAAGCTCCGATGGATACATTTTCTCTGCTGGATCCCGTCTGAAAAAAACGGAACGTATCAGGGGTAAAGCCAGCCAACGCTTGATCCGGAAGCTTTCCTGTTGCACCATCGCCAAACCACATGACGCCACTACTTGGCACCGAGGCAGCGATCGCTCTGGCAAGCGAAAGTGCTGCCTGGGCATCAGTCGTTCCATAACGTAAAGACAGGGCATTCAACTGCTCCAGGAGAGCTACCTGATTCCCACTATGTGCGAGCAGTACACGCGGTACGCTTCCTGCCTCAACCAGTGTAATCGTCTGGCCATTGCCCAGCCGATCAATGAGCATGGCAACCTCCTTTTTTGCCAGCTGAAACCGTGTCAGGTCACCTTCTTTCGCTCCCATGCTGCCGGATGTATCGATAACGACTATCGTATGCTCGGCGATCATGCCTTCACTAAGGATCGCTGGTTTGATCAGGGCCAACAGCAAAAGCAGAGCGATCAACAGCTGCAACAGCAAAAGCAGATGGTTGCGGAGCCGTTGAAAGGGACGGCTGACCTCGCGGATCTGAAGCACTTGCTGCCAAAGCAAGACGCTGGAAATGGTACGCTCCTCATATTTTCGTTTTAACAGGTAAAGGACGAGGATGGCAGGAATGATCGAGAAAACCCATATGTATTGCAGGGCAAGCCATTGCATCATATCCCCCCTCTACCGGATAATTCCTGCTTGTTTGAATACACGAAATAAAATCGTCTCCAAAGAATCTTCTGCAAGGATGGGCAAATAATTCATACCTCGCCTAAAAGCAAAGCTTGACAGTCGCTTCTGATAAGCATCCATACTCTCTAGATACTCCTCGACCAACCGTGGAGACATTGCGATTTCCCGAAATTGTCCGGTCTCGCTGTCGATCAGGCGCAGTTCTCCGTCATAACTAGGGGTTCGCTCTTCCGCAGACAGGATGTGAATCAGAATGACTTCCTGATTGGTAGCCTGCAAATAGGAAAGCCCTTCCTCCACCCCTTGTTCGAATAGAAAGTCAGAAAAAACCATCGAGACACCCGCTTTGCCATGGATGGCCATGCCCGAAGATAAAGCTTGCTGCATATCTCCCAGTCCGTCAGCTTGCAAACGGGAGAGAAAATCAAAGTAAGTCTGCACTTTTCCTTTGCCATGCAGAGAACGTAACGAAGAACGCACAGCCCCATCAAATGCAAAAGCGGAAACATAGTCAAAATGATGCAAGGAAAGATAACCGAGAGCAGCAGCCAAACGTACCGCAACCGAAAACTTTGTCGGTGTCCCATAATCCATGGATTTGCTGCAGTCGATATAGAACGACACGTGCATCTCTGTTTCGTCCAAAAACCTTTTGACAAATAATTTGCCGGTACGTGCATACGCATTCCAATCCAGCTGGCGGAGATCGTCTCCCGGTGCATAGGATCGATAATCGGCAAATTCAATGGAGCTGCCCATATGCTGAGATCTACGTTTTCCTGCATGCGCACCGCTGGCCAATCGTCTGCTTGAAACCTGCAAACGTTCCAATTGACGCAGTATTGAAGGGTCTAACAAATGTCCTTGCTGTTCTATCATTTGATCTCATTCCTGACCATTTGCATAAGGTCGCGGACAATGTCATCGGTCCGAACGCCATTGGCCTCGCCCTCAAAATTAAGAAAGACCCGGTGGCGTAAAGCGGGAACGGCAACTGCTTCGATATCTTCGTAGGAAACGTGATAACGCCCGGCTATAAACGCACGCACCTTGGCCAACGCGATCATCGCTTGTACGCCACGAGGACCCGCCCCCGCCTTCACATACTTCTTCACCGAATCTAGCGTGGTATGGACAGGGTGAGTTGCCAGCAGCAATTTGACCGCAAAGGATAAAGTGTCATCAGAGACAAGCGTTTCTTTGGCCATTTGCTGGATCTGTACAATCTGTTCACCTGTTGCAATCTTTTCGACAGCCTGAAGCGGTGCTCCCGTTGTTCGCAAGACGATCTCACGCAGCTCCTCTTCTGTTGGAAAGGGTACATCAATTTTGACTAGAAAGCGGTCCATCTGCGCCTCTGGCAGCGGGTAAGTGCCTTCTTGTTCCAACGGGTTTTGCGTAGCCAGCACAAAGAACGGATGGGGCAGTGGTCGTGTCACCCCGCCAACGGATACCGTATGCTCCTGCATGGCTTCCAAGAGAGCGCTTTGCGTCTTGGGCGTGGCCCTGTTGATTTCATCGGCCAGCACGACATGTGCAAAGATCGGCCCAGCCTGAAACTGAAATACTTGCTGCCCTGTCTCATCCACGCGCAGGATATTCGTCCCGGTAATATCCGCAGGCATGAGATCTGGCGTGAATTGTATGCGCTGAAAAGAAAGCTCAAACGCTTGCGACAACGTACGTACCAGCAATGTTTTCCCAAGACCGGGCACACCTTCCAAAAGTGCATGCCCCCCGCTAAAGACCGCCCATAGCATCTGTTCGATGACATCGCGTTGTCCCACCATGACCTTGGCAATCTCTTCACGTACGAGCGCAATTCTTTGCCATACTTCCTCTCGATGTTGTAGTTCTGTCAACCTTCATCGCTCCCTTTCTCTGTACTCAAGGCTCGATTCCTTGGAAATAATCACGGACCATCTCTTTATAATCATCAGGGATGTCGCTGCGCTCGATGCTTTGCCGACTCATTTGTTCATATTGCTTGTAAACTTCCGCATAAGGGCGGACACTTCCCGAGGTGACCTGAGTTTGATTGCTGTCTCTCATTTCACTAGCCCCTTGGCCGAGTGGTCCACCAACAGTCTCTGATGGACCTCCTGTACCCTGCAAGCGTTCGGAAGGTACGGCTACCAGTTCATGGTTTCCTGCGCCCAGACCGGCACCAGAGCCACCTGCTCCTGATCCTCTACCGCCATTGCCACCAGCTCCTTGTCCACCACCGTTTCCACCCCCCTGTACTCCTGCGCCAGCTCCCATACCGGTTCCAGAACCTGCGCCTTGCCCTTGACCTTGCGCTGATGTTCCACTGCCTGTTTGTGAACTTCCCGATGGAATTGCTGCAGGATTTGAGGAAGAGGTTGACTGGGGATTACCTCCAGCACTGATGGACCCTGCTGCCGAAGTCCCCGCTTGTGTTGACCCTGCGGATCCCGAAGCGGACTGACCAGCAGCTACAGCCATCATCATCTGGGATTGCTGAATGGTCGAAGAGGCTTGTGCCAGACTGGCTGAATAAGCTTGGTTGTTTTGCATTTGCTGCAGGGCTTGCGACAATGCTGTCGCCATTTGTTCGGAGCTGGCTGAAAGCTGTCCGTTCTGTAGTGCTTCGGCCGCTTTTTTCAGATTCTCGGCCAGTTCATTCTGTTGCTGGTTCCCTTTTTCGTCAACGCCCGATTGTTTTGCCATTGCTTCGGCCGTGCGCTTCCATTCTTCAGCAAGCTCCTTTTGCTTTTCCTTCGGCAGTGCTTCCAACTGCTTTTGCCATTCTTTCAGCGCCGTTTGTAAAGAAGCGAGTTCCTTCTGTTCCAACGCTTTTCCCAGAGCTTGCGTCTGTTCCTGATTGGCCAACATTTGCTGCAAAGCTTGTAGCGCTTGCAAGGATTGCGTTTCTCTTACTTGCAGCTGTTGCAGCAGCATGTTTGTCTTTTCTAACGCTTGCGCCTTTTCCAAAGGATCTTCCAGGCTTTTCAGCTCTTTTTGCAATTGTTGAACTAGCTCTTTCAGCTCGGTTTGCTGGGCTTCTGTCAGCCGTTTGTCACTTTTCAGCTCCTCTTGCATCTGCTCCAGTTTTTCATCCAGCTTCTCCACTTCCTGCGCTTGCAAGGATGCGACCCTAAGCTTTTCGTCCATTGGATTAGGGATGAGAAGGAGAATGAAACAAACCAACGCTGTACCAAGCATCCCGATCCATTGCTTGCGCGGCAGATCAACCACCTTGATTTCCACTAAAAGTTGTGGCAATGCTCGCTGGAGTCTGGACAGTGTATCCTCCCGTTGCAACTGAGCGATCGGGGAATCATTGTTCAAGTGGTCGAGCGTGGTGGTCACGCGCTGTTCCAACCCATGTTGATCGGCAAAGGAAGCGGCTGTCCGCAGTGTAGGCGCTTTTCGCCATGCATAAATCAGACTGGCGAGCAGGGAAAGTATCAGAATGCCAAGTGTAACTTCCAGTCGAAATCTCGTCACAGGTGCGAATCGTGCGATCAGTAAAAACAGTACGGCAACTGATCCGCCCCCGAGCAGAAATTGCCCGCAGATCCGCGACCAATGTTGAAAAAACAGCTTCTTACGGATCGTCTCCAACAGTACATGCAACTGGTCGGTTCGTTGTGGCAACATGCGAGCCTCCCTTATCTTTTAAACAAACGTCTGCGTACCGGCTTGATGAGATAGATGGATAGTGCCAGCGCACCGATCGTCAAAAGAACAAAGAACAATAGATACAGCCAATAAGGATCAATCATCCAGAAAGGCAGCGATCCGGCTGCTTTCAAGTCGTTATACCGTCCAAAAACCCCTTCTTCAAACACGTGCAATCCAACCGCTAACGGATTCAGACTGAGCAACCACTCTGGCCATACGGGATCGGGCTGCATCGTATGAAGATTGGCCGTTCTCCGTTGATAGTCGATTATCTCCTGGATCACCACGTACAAAAAGAAGGTGCCAGCTGTATAAGCAAACAAAAACGCATACGTCAGAACGATGGATACACCCGTCCGCTTCATCAAGGTCGAGAACAAAACCCCGACACTCCCCAAACCAAGCATCGTAACCAGATAGAGTCCGAACACTTTTACCAGCTGGAGCGGGGATATCCCCCCATAAAGAAACACAATCCCGTAAAGAGGAAGCGAAGCCAGCACCAAGTAGATCATAAAGCTAAGAGAAGCTAGCCACTTGCCCAAGATGAGCTTGGTCGCCGTCAGATTGGTCGTTAACAATACGCTCAATGTTTGCCGCTCGCGTTCACCGCTGATCACTCCTGCTGTAAGCCCCGGGGTGAATAAGCAGATCATCGCGAATTGCAAAATGGACAAAAACATAAAGATTTCTCTTGAAACATCCGGATCATATCGATTTTCAAAGTTCATCCGCAAAGAAATGAAGGTAAGGACAATGCCCCCTAGGACAAGCAAATAAAGAGTCGTGACCCACGCAGCGCGATTGGAACGCATCCGCACCTTCCACTCATTGATCAATACCGGATTACGAAGCTTGCGTACTACGTTCATGAGCCTGCTCCTTTCACGATTTCCAAGAATATTTCTTCCAGATTTCCTTCCCCTTCAGCAAACGAAGCCATTGGGAGACCTGTTGCCGCCAGCTGTTGAAGAAGTGCGGCTTGTTCCTCGTCTGTACCAGTGAAATCAGCCAACAAAAGATTGCCGTCTTTTTTCACAGAGGTGACCTTCTCCTGCCTTGAAAGCATGGCGGCCGCTTCTTCCCACTGATCCAGCATGCGCACTTTCAACACTTTGTAGCCTTGCATCTTGGCGTAGATTTCATCGACACTGCCTGTGGCAACCAGCTCTCCACCCTCAATAATCCCGATCACATCGCACATTTCGGCCAACTCAGGGAGAATATGCGAAGAGATAATGATGGTTTTGCCCATGTTGCGTAATTCTTTCAAGATTTCCCGCAGCTCAATCCGCGCTCGTGGATCCAGTCCGGAAGCCGGTTCATCCAAAATCAGCACATCTGGATTATGCACCAGACTGCGAGCCAAGCCTAGTCGCTGCTTCATCCCGCGGGACAAGGAATCGACAAAAGCATCGCGTTTATGACTCAGACTGACCAGCTCCAGCAGCTGCGGGATGATTTCTTTTCGTTCTTGCGGGGCGATATCATAGTTCGAAGCATAGAAATCTAGATATTCTTCGGCAGTCACATTGTCGTAGACACCAAAAAAATCGGGCATGTAACCGATTAGCCTGCGTACCTCACGCGGTTGCTTCACTACATCAAAACCGCCTACATATGCTTTGCCGCTGGTAGGCTCAAGCAAAGTTGCCAAGATCAACATCGTGGTTGACTTGCCCGCGCCATTTGGACCAACGAATCCAAACACTTGCCCCTTGCCGATTTCAAGCGAAAGCCCCTTCAACGCTTCCATTTTGCCGTAACGCTTGCGCAGATTATCAATCTGGATCATTGTTGTCTCACCCATCCTTCCACACTGATCTCCGGATAGCCTAGATGTCTGCTTTCTTGGTATTGATGCGAGAAGGATAGGCGCAATTTTCCTTCCGGTGACAGATACGTCTTCACCTTATCTTCCGTCATCGTGTTATTCACAAAAGCTTTGTCAAACTCATCAAACTTTTTCGTTCTCCAGTTATACACTTGCTTCTTAAAGGAAGTATTGTCGTCTGACCAGGTGAAGATTTGGATTTTGGACACGGTAAACGCCTGATTTTTGTCTTTTTTCGTATCCACCTCAAGCTGAATTTCGCCTTCTTCCATAATGAAACCGTTGCCTACATCTTCGGCTTCATTTGAATTCGAGACCATGACCGGTGTAAAAGTGCCTTGAGGATAAAGCACATACCCGTCTGGTGAAGGCTTTATTTGCAATGGCGCTGTAATCAAGGCCAAATCATACTTCTTTGTTTCTTCCCCATTGACGTCCATCTTCACGATCGGGTCCTCCGTCCAGCTAAACATTCGCACTGGCTCATTCATCGATAACCCGTTTTTTCTCTCCAGCATTTCCAAGGTGCCGTATTCGCGTGAGCTTTCTGGATTTTGTTCTTTTTTGATGTGTTCCGGCAACAGGGATTTCAGATACAGATACGCATCGCGATTCAGCCTTCTGTTTGGATCGCTGCCAACCTCCACTTTTACCGTTTGACCGGGTTTGAGCGTACCCAAATCCTGAATGATACGCCCATTCGCGATTTTCACATCTCGAAGCAAATACTTCGTCTGATTCGTTACGGTCCCCACCAATTTCCCATCCTGATACATCAGATCGGGAACCAGCGAACCCGCATCTGGCACCACTTTTTGTGTCAAAATACTGCGGATCGACCAATGCTCCACATCCAGAAAGCGTACCTCGCGTTGTGTCGCTGACGTATTCACCCATGTGTTCTGCATCAGCTTTTCATCGTTGCCGCGATAACGCCGATGTACGGGAACGAGCAGTTCACTATCTGGTAGGTTCACTTCATAATCACCGCCAGTAGGGACGAACATTGCAGAAGAAGTCGCTGCTTCCGCTCTTCCAGAGGTGTCCAGCTCCAGATAGCTTACATTGTGTACGAGCACCTGCGTCCCGCGCTGGAAAATGCCGAACAGGTAGATTGTCACACACATGACGATCGCGAGTGCCGGTACGATCCCCCAAATGAGCGTACGCTTTTTCTTATCTCTCATCACGAAAAACAAGATGGGCCCTGCAACAAGCGCATAGATGCCGAACAGTATCGCAAGCCAGCTGATTGACGGCGCTGTCAATGTGGGAATTCGTTCTGCAGCATTGATGATCGGCCAAAATTGATGGGCCGTTTCGACGCCTTCCATCGGGTCCGCCTTCCCGCGTGTCTTTTGCAGAATTTCACTCCATAACGAGCTGTTGCCTGACCAGCTTGCCAGTGGTTCTTCAATCAGGTCATAGGCTACGTAAAGCACTTTTCCCTGACCTACTTCCTGATGCGCCAAAAGCGGAACTCCTGACTCCTGATAAAGCACTTGTCCATGCATGAGCTGCCCGCGGCTCACCGTAAACGGCTGTGTAAACGCGATCGGTTTGCGCTCGCCTTGCACAAGACTGGAAATGGTCGGAAACGTGGTTACTCCATCTACACGTACAGGCGAGATGTCCTGAAAAGCGTCTCCCCCTTTTTCAAAATGGCTGCCTCCCGCCAAAACCAGCAGGCCTCCTCTATGGACCCAATCTTTGATCGCCCGAATTTGCTCCGCTTGCATGCGATCCGTCGCAAAATTATTGATCACCAGCATGTCGAACATCCCTAGCGAACGGGAATCAGTCGGAAGAACCTCGTCATTCAACGTAATCATTCGTACTTGTGCGGAAAAGGAAGCTTTCGGTAGAGTACCAAGAAAGTTGGCCGTATCCGGATCCGCAGCTAGCACACCTACGAAAAAGCTGTCCGGACTAAAACGGCGGCCAGTAATGGAAGCTCGTGCCAATTGTTTTCCGTCTTGCATGAATTGGACGACATCCGTAGTTTTCAAATTTCTTCCTGGCACCAGCATCGATACTTTTTTGGTCGTACCTTTACCGATCGCCAACGGCTGGTAATACGTGGCAGTCAAAATATCATTATCAGGAGAAGCGATTACGATTTCTCCCGATACATCTTCTCCTTGATTCGTCACAGTCACTTGTATCGGGATCAAATCAGCCTCTTTATAATCGCCGCCAATCCCAGCTTGGACTTCCATCTTGATCAAGCCCTGTGCTTCCGCTTTCATAGGCTTGGACCATTCCTGCCCGATGAAAAGGCACAAGCAGGCGAGCATGATCTTGACTACTTGCATAGATCGATACATGTTCATCTAAGGCACCCTCCGACTCTTGTTTGTTCTGTCCTTACCTATGACGAATCATGTTGGCAGAAAGATACAAAGGTGGGGAAAAATATTTCAAATCTTGTGCTACACTGAAAGGAAAAACATGAGTGAACAAGGAGGAACTATATGAATCCTATTTTTGGCGAGTGCATCAAGTCTCTCGATGAATTAACGCAAATCCGGTCAGTCATTGGCCATCCCAGTAAATTGGCGGCAGAGAAGGTGATATCTTCGCTTGATCAGCATTGCCGGTCGTTCATCGAAAAATCGCCTTTTCTCATCATGGCTACTGCTAACGCCGATGGTTCCTGTGATGCCTCGCCCCGTGGTGATGCTCCTGGATTCGTCCACATCCTCGATGAGCACCATCTGCTGATTCCCGAACGCCCAGGAAATCGTCGAATGGATTCGATCCAAAACATTCTGTCCAACCCACAAATCGGACTCCTTTTCCTCATTCCCGGCCTAGAAGAAACCATGCGCATCAATGGGAAAGCCGTGATCACCCGTGATCAGAAGCTTCTCGAGCCGTTGGCCGTCCAAGGTCGGGTTCCACTTCTGGGTATCGGTGTCGAAGTGAAAGAGTGCTTTGTCCATTGTGCGAAATCTTGCAAACGTTCGGGGTTATGGGACTATGAGACATGGCTTTCCAAAGATGGATTGCCCTCGATCCCGAAGATGCTGGCAGATCATGCGAAGCGTGCCGCTTTGAGTGTCAATGAGATTCATGAACAGCTTCAGGAAAGTTATACAAAGCGTCTCTATTAGAAAAAAGCTGTCTTCCCACTGTTGGTGGAGGCAGCTTTTCCTTTCTTTTTTACACCTATCCTTCAATAAAAAGGATGGCACTTACGCATACTGTTTGTGGTAAATGATGTATTCACTATTTATATCGCGTTTATCAATGTGGACCATGTACTGTGCCAATTGCAACTCCATCAGGCCCGTGCCCCAGCGTAATGGTATGTGTCACTTGAAGGGATTCCGTATCGAGGATGCTGACCTGATTCGAAATCATCTCGGTGATAAAGAGCTGCTTTCCATCGGGGGTAATGGCTAATTTTTCCGGGGTGGAATCCATCGAGATAGTGGCTTTCAATATATGTGTTTGCAAATCGAGCACCGCGATTGCTGCATCGCCGGATACGGCTACATACGCCCAGCTCCCGTCCGGACTTATGATCATTCCAGTCGGAGTATTTCCCACCTTAATTGTTTCAATGATCACATTGGTAGATGAATCGACGACTGTCACGGTTTGATTCGCACCTGAATTCGTGATATACAATCGTTGGCCGTCTGGTGTAATGGCAATTCCATGCGGTGCTTTCATCGAAATTTGAGCAATTGGTTTGTGGCTGGTCGTATCTAAGACCAGTAGGATGTCCTGTGTACGTTGAGCGGCAAATAAGCGGAGACCATCCGGGGAGAGTACCATGCTATCGGCATGAAAGGAAAGCGTTTCTCGAACACGAAGCGTTTGCATATCGATAATGGTGATGGTCGATGAATGTATATTTGCAACATAGCCAATATGTCCATTTGGCATCATGACCATTTCACAGGGTCCTTGGCCTACCTGAATCGTATCTAGCACTTGATGACTTCCGGTATCGATTACAGACACAGTATGTCCACTAAAATTGGTAACGAAGGCGTACTTACCATCTGGTGAAATAGCAACTCCCATCGGGTCGCATCCAACGTCTATTTGGTCGACAACCTCCATGCTTTCCACTTCAATGACGGATAAATGATCCGAAAATGAATTGGCGACAAATGCAGTCACTCGCGGTTCTGTCGCAAGTGGAACTTTCCGCAATCGAATCTGATTGACATAGACGTCTTCACTTTCTGAACTTGGCAGCTTATTGATCAGGAGGATAGCCCTGTCCGCAGTGGCCGGGGAAGGTTTCACCCGTTCTTTTATATGAAGCCATGGCTCAGACTTCTCATCCGGAAGTTGGTCGGGGGAAAGATTTATGATCAAACCGTACTCGAGAAACGAGTGGTCTTTCGTGTAATAAGCGATGGAAATGGATACAAGCGTCTGATTTGAGTCCCGTCGTTTCGCCACCGCCAGTTTCAGCTCCAATTCTAGTCCTGCTGAAGGCGGGATCAATATGCTTTGAGCCAAATACGCATTGGTCGCCCCTCCGCATAAGACCGCTGCATATTTGCCCTGCTTTGCTTTGATTTGCGTAAGGGAAGCCCCTTGTATCAGCCAAGGGGAAAGAGATCCGCTTACAAAGTCACCATTTTCGATGTAATTGCGGGACAATCCACTCACCCCTCCTCTTCTCTCTCACTATTAAGCTATGCGCTCCGTTACGGTTGGTCCGCGAAAATTTACTACCATACAGGTAAAAAGAAACTATCAAAATGGAATATTTTCCCTTTTAGTGGTGGATACTAGCTCCGACAAACCATCCTGCAAACTTCTGGAGGAAACACCATGTGGCTGAAGATAATACTTACATCTCTCCTGTTGATTGTCCCTGTGACAAGTGTTTCTGCGGTAAAGGTGGATATTGGAACAATTCAGGTGGATACTTCGCCTACCCAACATGAGCGGGATCTCATCGAACGTTCAACCTTGATTGTTTATGGGTGGGCAGATAGTGCAGCTGAAACCCATCCCACCGGAAAACAAGTGCCCAGCGGCGCATTGGTGAATTTTGTACAAACCGTCCATGTGAAAAGGTCGTTTAAAGGAGCCGCTCCCAAGCTGATCCAGATGCTGACCACTGGGATCGAACCTCTTCCCGATCCACAGGATCCTCTCAACAATCGGTATCCTGGACCATTGGCCGAGGGGGACTACATCGTTTTTTTAAAGAAGGTCACTGGGACAAATCTCTACACGATAGTCGGAGTATGGCAAGGTGTCTACCCATTTCTTGATGGAAAATCTCTGGCTTTGCGTGGTAGTGGTTATCCCTCATTAGAGCAATTGTCACTGGACCAATTCGGCAAAAAAATTGAATCGTATATGAAACGTCCTTGACAAAAATGCTTAACCGTAAAAAAACCGTTTCCACAGATAAGCTTTCAGCGGAAACGGTTTTCCCCTTTTTTATTCGAACAAAGAGGCTATATCCATCAAGTAATTGAACGACCAGGATTGCCCACATATACTGCCTTTGCGGGAACATCCTTGGTAATCACAGCCCCGGCCCCAATGATGGCTCCCTCTCCAATTGTAATGCCCGGCAAAAGCGTTGCGTTATTACCGATTTTCACCCCTCTTCGAACGATAGGGCCTTGATGCGGATAGTTGCCCATACCCATGTATTTGTCATTCGAGGTAGATACACATGGGCCAAAAAAGACTTCATCCTCAATGGTCATATCGGAGGTAATATAGCAACCCGTTTGAATGGTCACACGTTTACCGACAGTGGTCTTCGGTTCAACAATGGCATTACGCCCTACAATACTTGCTTCCCCAATGTGAACCTGTTCTCGAATGCTTGCCAGATCACCCACCAACACATCGTCTTCAAGGGTAGAGCCTCGATACAGCACCACATTGCTGCCGATTTTTACACCGCTGCCAATCACAAGCGGCGGCAAAGTACTTCCTGGTTTTCGCGCCATTTTTTTATTAGCAGACGGCGTTTTTCCCAGTACGACAAGATCCCCGATTGATGTATGGTCCCCGATGATCGTCCCTTCTTTGATCACCACAAAGGAACCGATTGTTACATCGTTCCCAATATGGACGTGTGACTCAATGACAACGTGCTCGCCCACCACTACGTTTTTTCCCCATTGTATCGTTGGGTCATTGTGCATGAGCTTTCCCTCTCTTTATTGTGATCTGGTATTTTTCAGAAATGTTGCCGGATTCCCTACATACACTTGGTTGTCAGGGACATCCCGAATCACCGCACTTCCAAGACCTGTACATGCGTAGTCACCAATTCGAATGCCTCCACGAATAGTAGAACCCATGCCAAGATATGCACATTTCCCTATTTTTGCTTCACCCGCCACGTGAACGCCAGAAGCCAACATGCTATGATCAGCAATGGTAACTCCATGATGAATCGTGGTATTGGGACTGATCACCACATGATTCCCAATCACAGCATCTGAACCAATGTAAACATGTTGTAGGATAACCGCACCTTGACCGATTTGAGCGGAATGAGAGACAGACGCAGAAGGATGAATGATGCTGATGAACTTTTCCGGAGGGAGATTGAGACGGCTGCATATTTCTTCTCGCTTATAAAAGCTGTTTGGATTTCCAATGCAAAAGATGAAGGAACTAAATGATGAAAATTCGCTAACCATCTGGATGGGGCCAAGTATACGCCTTCCCTTAATGGTTGAATTCCATTTACTATGATCGTCATCTACAAAACCGATGCACCGGTAATTAGGTTCAGACGCGGATTGGTTCAGTATATCGATTGTTTCAATGACATCGATGCCCAAGGGACCTGCCCCGATGATGATGACATTGCCATTACCCTGCATGATGAATCGCCTTCCTTAGCTCTTCCGTGATATAACGAATGTCTTCCTTTTGAAGCAATGGATGCAAGGGGATCGCCAAGCCTTTTTCATAAAGGCGCTTTGCTACGGGGAAGTCATCCGGGTGAAATCCATATTTCTGTTTATAGTAGGAAAGCAGGTGAAGTGCATTTGCCCCGATATTCGTCTCGATATTGGATAATTTCATCTGCTTGATGACGTTCGCTTGATCAACCTCATCCGGTAAGACGACCATAAAGGTCTGCCACGTATGTCCTTCCAAGCCTTCAGGTAGGCTGATCCCCGGAATCTGACTCAACTGTGCTTGGTACTGCCTCACCAATTCCTCACGCTTTTTCAGCCATCCATCGAAATGCTGTAGCTGTTTTTCTCCTAATGCTGCCTGAAATTCGGTTAACCGATAATTCAGTCCGGCTAGAAGAAAGTCAATTTTTCCGTCCTGCTTCCTTTCGATGCCGTGGTTACGCAGCAATTGAACAGTGCGGGCTAGTTCCTCGTCCTTAACGATCACTGCCCCACCTTCTCCGGTTGTAATGGCTTTACGCGGATGCCAGGAAAAACAACCAAAGTCACTCATCGTGCCGGCATGCTCACCATTGTGGCGAGTGCCTAATGCACAGGCAGCATCTTCAATCACCAATAAACTATGCCTTTTGGCTAGGTCATTGATGGCGGTCATATTGGCCGGAGCACCAAATTCGTGCACAACGATGACTGCTTTTAACTTCTCTTTACCTGCCCATCCTAAAATTGCTTCTTCGAGTCTGATCGGATCCATATTGTATGAACCGCTTTCCACATCGACTATGACGGTGCGAGCCCCTGTCAATTCCACTACATTCGCAGTTGCAGGGAAAGTAAAAGCGGGAACCAAGACGGCATCTCCTGGACCAATTCCCGCAGCGATCACCGCAATATGAAGAGCTGCAGTCCCGCTGGAAACCGCCAGTACATGGCTGGCTCCTGTATATGCTTGCAATGTTTGCTCAAACCGCTTCACTCGTTCGCCTTGGATGAGCATCCCACTGCGCAGGACTATTGCTAACGCCTCAATTTCGTCCTCACTAATGATCGGTTGAGAGATTCTAATCATGGCACAACTCCTTGTAATATTGTGCTGTCCGTTTTATTCCTTCCTCCAAATCCACTTGTGCTTCGAACCCAAGCAATGCTTTCGCTTTGTTCACCTTAGGAATTCTCAGCTCGATGTCTGCAGAAGAACGGGGGGTGAAGATAATATTTGATTTGGAGCCCAGTACGCGAATAATGGTGCTGGCCAGGCCGTATATGGTTAAGACCGCTCGTTCATTCCCGATATTAAACGATTCACCGATTGCTTCCGGGACCCCCATGCAATGGAGCACGCCATTTACCATATCATCGACATAACACCAAGCGCGAATTTGAGTACCATCTCCATGAATATAGATATCTTCATTTTTTAAAGCGCGAAGGATAAATGTACGAACCGCTCCTTCCCCCACCTGTCCGGGTCCATAAATATTAAATGGGCGAACCGTTACGGACGGTAACCCATAATCTTTAAAATAGGCATAAGCCAGGTGCTCCTCTGCCAATTTACTGACTGCGTACGTCCATCTGGCTTCGCCAACGGCGCCCATAACCGTCGGGCTGGTTTCTTCCGAGCGAAATGCGTGTTGCCCAAATACTTCACTTGTGCTAAACAATACAACCCTCTTGCATTGTTCCAGCGTTCGAGCGGCTTCCAGCACATGAACAGAACCCACGATGTTCACTTTCATTGTCTTTACGGGCTGCTTAATGACGGTATCAATGCCGGCAATGCCAGCTGCATGAATGACATAATTCGCTCCTTTTATGGATGTTTGCAACCTTTCATAATCAAGCACATCCCCCTGAATCAATGCCAGATTGGGATGGGTTCCATATGCCTTTTCCTTTAGCGAATTTCGGGAAAAGTTATCGTAAACGGTAACTTTGTTGTGCTCGATCAGTCTTCCGATCAGCGCAGAACCGATAAAGCCTGCTCCCCCTGTTATAAAAATGTGTTGACCTTTCAGCTCCAAGTGATTCATAGATTCACCTCAAATGACTATTTCATCGTCTTCCTCGGTTTGATCAGTACCACAATCTATGCGTTGTCCTCTTGATTGGTGTCCAAATCCAATCAGTTCGGGCCATTAAACATATAGGCAAAAAAAGCCTTGGTAGCTCATTAAGAGAATCAAGGCTTATGCAAGGAAGAAAACAAAGGATATTAGGGTAATGTACACTCAGCTATACAGTTTCACCTTGAGAGCTTCCTTGTACTTTCGGCTCGAGAAGCCTCTTATTGTGAAGGACTCGCTCATCCTCCGGACGATACTTGCGCGCCTCTTCGTTGTGATAGTAGGCCTTTTCAAAATCTCCAAGATTGTAATAGCACACACAAAGTTGCAGATGGGGGTACCAGGTACGATATGCGGGATAGCTAAAGCTCCATTGCTCTGGATCCTCGGGAAAATTAGTGGCTAATTCGTACCAGAAAGCCGCCGATTTCCAATCTCTTTTCCGGTGGAAATGATAACCGATCCTGCAAATGGCCTCTACTCGCGGCTTCCCAAATTCAAAAGATTTCAACACAGCACTCAATTCATTCGCGTGATCACCTAAAAACCGATAGCAATCTCCCATGAACAGACATGCATGAATTTTATCGTCCACCCAGCCTTCTTGCATGGAGATGTTCTTCTTATAGCTTTCAATCGCTTTTTCATAATGGCCGTTCTCTCTCAGTTCATTGCCGTAATAGAAGTAGTCTCTTGGCCCAAAAACGTCTCCGCGTTCCAGTTTTTTTTGATAGATATTCAGATTGCGTCCGACAGAATGGCGTATTTTTTTATGAGTGATGGAGATATCGGAGTTAATGATATTGCCGTAGACTTCCAGATATTGATGTGCTTCGCCCTTCCATTTGTAATTTCTGGACCGTTTTACTAAGCGATTTCGTCTGTAGCGGAGGGTTACATTTCCGAATTCATCAGTGCCTGCATCATAATACATCGACACAGAATCTACGGACGGGTCCAGCGTTTCCTTCAAGTTCTTTAATTTGACTCTGTCCGCCTCCAAAATGACATCGTCTGCATCCAGATAAAGAATGTACTCTTTTGTTGCAAACTCGAACGATTTGTTTCGAGCTGCGGCAAAATCTCCCGTCCATGGAAAAAAGAACACGCGATCCGTATACTGTTTCGCGATTTCTACTGTTTTGTCGGTGGAACCCGTATCCACAATATTGATTTCATCGACGATATCTTTGATGGTATCTAGGCATCTAGCCAAAACCTCTTCCTCATTTTTCACGATCATGCATAGACTGATAGAGACCATGTTATCCATCCTTTCGCTATCTATGGTTTGTCATGATTTTTTGGTAAATGTCCAACATCTTCAGGCTATTCGTCTTCATATCGTGATACCGCTCTACATACATCCTCCCTTGCTTACCAATTTCCGGTAACAGGTCCTGATTTTGCAACAGATACGCCAAAGTCTCCTCGATCGTATCCGGATTAGCCGCAATCAGCGGGAGGTCAGGTGGGTAATGTTCCTTCATATAATCGCTGATCCAACATATCACCGGTTTACCAAGTGCCATACTCTCAATCGCAAAAAGACCATGACTCCCCAGACAGAGCTGATCGATGATAAGATCTGCCTGGGAATACCACAATTTTGCCTCTTCATGAGACATCCTCTGAACCAGCTTGAAATCAAAGTCGTACCTTTCTTGCAGGGATTGAACGGCTTTTAGGATATGCTCCGTTCCTTTTATTTGTGGTGAAGTTGGTGCGTGAACGATAAGTGGTTTGGCTTTTTTTACTGGGTCATGAATGGAGGGATAGTGTGTGAGATCGATCATTTGCGGAATGAAGTAGACATGCTCATAGTAGTCTTTTACATATAAATAAAGTTCATGGTCAGCGACGATACAATGCTGAATGTGTGTAGACAAGCGTCGTAATCGCTCATGAATGTTAGCCTCGTTTATGACTTTTGCCACAGCATACGGATTCATTTGTTTCAATAAGGACAAACGTCGTACTTCACTTCCCCAATGATGCATGACTATGACCTTGCCAGCTTCTTTCAATATAGGTATATCGGATTGATCCAGCGTCAAGCTGGTGCCAAAGTGAAAGTGGAATACATCATATTGAGTTTTCAGGCATGTGGTTAAATTTCGTAACTTCTCATTGATAATCTGGCTGTCCGGCTCTCCCTTCAAGACCCAATGGTAGTCTACAGGGTATTGCAGATAGAAATCATAATAACTGAGTGTTTTTGCATAAGCCCCTACCTGTTCGAGACCTTTTGCCAATGTATGCATCTGGTTAGCAATTTCCATGGTTCCTTGCAGAACACGGACAATTGGTTTCTGCTCGGGTGTTTCTTCGGAAAGCTGTTGCAATACGGATATCCAGCTGCGCACAGTCAGTGAATTCTCCTCATTCTCCAGCCTTGGAGACGTACTGCCCCTTGCCTCTCCATTCCATCCCAGTCTGTGCTGTAATATCCTCATGCAGTTGGTCAAAGTTGGATGCTGCGGGTAACACTCTAACCCTCGCCATAACCAAAGCCAGGCGTTATAAGAATTCTGATTACATATTGAGAGGGCAGCACGGCTAATATAATATTCAGGAACTGTTAAGAGAACGGGACCTAAACTGTTTAGCAGTGCCGCAGCCTGTTCTCCTTGATCCGATTTCACCAATTTCCAAAAAACCTGCATCCATTTTGGTTCGGATCCATCCTCAAGTCCGGACATCCCCACTCCTCCTTTCAACGAGATCATGGTTGGTGCATTCTTGCTATTTGACCAAACTACTGTACTTTATGTCCCCCAACAGTAATTGCCACGACGTATATCATGGGTTGAAGGGGAAAAACAGACATTTTCCGTCGAACGAGCTTTTATGTATCAAGGGATGCCTTCTGAAAAGAAGGCATCCACTTTCTGTAAACTGTTAAACAATGGTCGGATCTTAAGCTGTTGGACCTGTTGGACCTGTTGGACCTGTTGCTCCGGTTGCTCCCGTTGCGCCAGTTGCTCCGGTCGCGCCAGTTGCTCCGGTCGCGCCAGTTGCTCCAGTCGCGCCAGTTGCTCCGGTTGCTCCCGTTGCTCCCGTTGCTCCCGTTGCTCCGGTCGCGCCAGTTGCGCCAGTCGCTCCCGTTGCTCCAGTTGCTCCAGTCGCGCCAGTTGCTCCGGTTGCTCCCGTTGCTCCGGTTGCTCCCGTTGCTCCGGTTGCTCCGGTTGCTCCAGTCGCTCCGGTTGCTCCAGTCGCTCCTGTTGCGCCAGTTGCTCCAG
>DASQNU010000263.1:0-12099 GCA_035644815.1 Bathyarchaeia archaeon
CAAGTCGATATGCCTCAATTTTGAATTGGCCGATGAGTTCAAAGGACGCACACACCTTCGTTTTGACGATACCAATCCGCTTAAAGAAGATACGGAATTCGTAGAAGCGATCAAGGAAGATGTGAAATGGCTCGGTTATGAGTGGGAGCAGCTCTTCTTTGCCTCCGATTTTTTTGAAGAGATGTATAATCGTGCAGTCCTCCTGATCAAAAAAGGAAAAGCTTATGTCGATGATCTGTCCGTTGATGAAATTCGCGAATATCGCGGTACTCTGACAGAGCCGGGAAAAGAAAGCCCGTACCGCAATCGTTCAGTCGAGGAAAACCTGGATTTGTTCGCCCGGATGCGCAACGGTGAGTTCAAGGACGGGGAAAAAGTGCTCCGTGCCAAGATCGATATGGCTTCTCCGAATATCAACCTGCGGGATCCGGTCATCTATCGGATCGCTCATGCCCATCATCATCGGACCGGAGACGCGTGGTGCATCTATCCGATGTATGCCTTTGCCCACCCGCTGGAAGACGCGATTGAAGGCGTGACGCATTCCATCTGTACCTTAGAATTCGAAGATCAACGCCCATTCTATGATTGGGTCGTCCGCGAATGTGAAATGGAGCATGTGCCGCATCAATATGAATTTGCCCGTCTGAATCTGACCAATACCGTGACCAGCAAACGGAAGCTGAAGCTGTTGGTGGATGAGAAAGTCGTCGATGGCTGGGATGATCCACGCATGCCGACCATTTCGGGGCTGCGCCGTCGTGGGTATACCCCGGAAGCGATCCGCACCTTTATGCGCGAAACCGGTGTTTCCCGCAGCTACAGCGTCGTGGATGAGAAAATGCTGGAGCACTTTATCCGTGAAGATCTCAAGCTGAAAGCGCCACGGACGATGGGTGTCCTGCGACCGCTGAAAGTCGTGATTACCAACTATCCGGAAGGCCAAGTGGAAATGCTCGACGCCGAGATCAATCCGGAAAATCCGGAGATGGGCACTCGCCAAATCCCGTTCTCCCGTGAAATCTATATCGAGCAAGACGACTTCATGGAGACACCGCCACCGAAGTATTTCCGACTTTTCCCAGGCAATGAAGTACGGTTGAAAAATGCGTATTTCATCAAATGCGAGGATGTCGTAAAAGATGCGGATGGCAATGTGATCGAGCTGCACTGCACCTATGATCCGGAAACGAAGAGCGGCAGCGGTTTTACCGGCCGGAAAGTAAAAGGCACGATCCACTGGGTGGATGCCAAGCATGCCGTACCTGCGGAATTCCGTCTGTATGAGCCATTGATCCTCGATGATGCGGAAGAAGATGAAAACTCGTCGTTCCTTGACCATATCAACCAAAACTCGTTGGAAGTTGTCCACGGCTATGTGGAAGACAACATGAAGGATGCCCAAGCGCATGACAAGTTCCAATTCTTCCGTCATGGCTACTTCAATGTAGATCCGAAGCATTCGTCCAAGGATAAACTCGTATTTAACCGAATTGTATCCTTGAAGAGTTCGTTTGAGCTTCCGAAAGCTTAATTGATTTGTTTGGCCGCTGGTTGGGATTGACCAGCGGCTCTTGTTTTATCATCGTTTTCTCTCACGCAAATCATTCGGAGCTAAGTTGCTGTGGTGGGGGGAGCATGTTTTGAAACTACGCTTCATTCTACGCCCCACTGCGAGTGGAGACTGTCCGCTCCGCAGTGAATCGCGGGGATCCACTAAAGCGGTAGCCACTACGCAGCTCGGGCAGGTTGCGGCCCTTTTTCCCGCGATTCACTGCTCTGCTGGGCAGGGCTTCGCAGGCGCTCCGTTTCGAAACATGCTCGCCGGCGTAGCACAAGCTGTCCGGAAAGTTTTAAAAGATTGGTGAGAGTAAGGGAAGTAGTAAACACTGCAAATGAAGCAAGGCAAACAAGTGCAGCCATTTCGTTTTGTGCAAATGGAACTTTTTCAGAGCTTCATTATTTTAATGATTCGAACCATTACGATAGCCGCGTAAGGAAGGGAAGAACGGGACGGGCGGAGTCTTTGACACACCTACCGAGGTGGAGCTTGCAAAAACGGTACACGCTTGTCGCGCAAACTCTAAGTTTGAATATGCTTCCGCGAAATTTTTGGGCGACGTACCGTTTTTGAAAGCGGAGCCGGACAGTTGACACTCCCTTGCGGGTGTGGCAAGAACGCAGAGAAAGCCCGTTCTTCCCTTCCCCCACCACAATGTTCGAAAACAGGAGGATACGCAATGATCGTAACCGATATGCTGTACGGAACCTTTGAACTGGAGGAAGTGCTAGCAGAGCTGATTCACTCGACTCCCGTACAGCGATTAAAAAAGATCCATCAAGGAGGAGCAAGCTATCTAGTGAATCCGGCATGGAATGTAACCCGGTACGAACACTCGCTGGGTGTCATGCTGCTAATCCGCAAGCTCGGCGGCAGTGTGGAGGAGCAGATCGCAGGGGTTCTTCATGATGTGTCTCACACGGCATTTTCCCACGTCATCGACCACGTGCTCCAGCATGCCGAAGAAGATTATCATGAACACATTTTTGCAGATGTTCTGGAAAAGTCGGATATCCCGCAGATTTTGGCTAGACATGGCTTTGCGTACAGGAGTCTGCTTGCGGGAGAGTGGGGGCTTTTGGATCGGCCGCTTCCGGAGCTATGTGCGGATCGAATTGACTATACATTGCGTGATATGGCTACTTATGGAGTTATCACTACCGAGGAGGCGGCAAGGTTTCTCACTTCGCTCACCGTGGAGAAAGGGAAGATTGCCATCACCAACATCAAAGCAGCGGAATGGTTTGTGGACACCTTTTACCAAGAAGTCATTGATTTCTTTTTGCATCCGTTGAATATTTACGGTTATGACCGATTGATTCGTTTGCTCTCATTGGCGCTCCAACAAGGGCTACTTACGACCGAAGATTTTTTAAGCGATGATGAACAGGTGCTTCAGAAGCTGAGAATGGCTCAACATCCGGAAGTGAAGTTGCTATTACAACAACTCCATCCGGGAGTGCAGGTGGTCGAAGATGAAGGTAACTACGATTGCTCCCTCAGATTGAAGGAACGCATCATTGATCCACCGCTTTTGCTTTCCGATGGGACCATCTGCAAAGCCAGCGAGTGCTCTCCTGCCATTCTGGTAAAAAGTCGTCGGGCAAGAGAGAAGTCCAAGAAAGGAACTTATGTAAGAGTCCTCTCATATGAGTAAAGAAGCATGATGAATTTCACATTGAACCTTTCAGAAAATTCTTTATAATGGTAAGGAGAGACCCGCTATACGCCGCGCTTGGGCTAGACAAGTACGTCTGCTCCTTACCAACACTTCTTCTCACATCCATTCATGTGAAAATCCTAACAACCAATTTCCTCGTTTCGAATTTCCGAGTAAAACTCACTCCCTTGACCATTTTGTGAAAGCGCTCCCAAATCTAACATCATCCCGCACCCTTATTTTTATCGGTCCATCCCGGGCAGGATTGGCCATCCGTGCCAATTAACATAAAGTCACCCAACATGGGTACTATCCCGAAACCTTTTCAAGTGGAGGTGGAATCCCAGCATCTTTTACGACAAAAGTGGTATAGGCTTTCCGGACCACAAATAGATTGAAAGCAGAGCAAGCATTGAGATCCTGCGAAAAAATCAGACAACCTCAAAAAAGAGAATAAAAGGGGGGGAACCGGGATGTTGCATATCGTGGCCTGTATCAAGCAGGTCCCTGACACCAAGATCATCAAGATGAATCCCAAGACCAATACGATGGATCGGGCGAGTGCGCCCGCCATTCTCAATCCGTATGATGCCCATGCGGTCGAAGAGGCGGTTCGCCTGAAACAACGCTATGGCGGCACGGTGTCTGTCGTTACGATGGGGCCACCGCCAGCGGTCAAAGCGATCAAGAAATGCATCGAGATCGGAGCAGATGAAGGCTATTTGATCACGGATCGGGCTTTTGCCGGGGCAGATACCTTGGCGACCAGCTATTCATTGACGAAAGCGCTGGAGAAAATCGGCAAGATCCTGCCGATCGACTTGATCATCTGCGGCAAAATGACCATCGACGGGGATACCGGACAAGTAGGACCGGGGATCGCGCGTCGCCTGGATATCCCTCCTTTGACCAGCGTGAAAAAGGTGGTAGAGGTCAACAAGGAAAAAGGCTACGCCATTGTCCATCGGAAGCTGGAGGATGGCTATGAGGTGATTCAATCCACACTTCCCTGCCTCTTTTCGGTGGAAAAAGAAATCAACGAGGTCCCTTATTCCCCTTTGCCCAATGTCATTCGAGCCGCACGCTACAAACCGCATATCTGGTCGGTGGATGATCTGGAGGGAGTCGATCGCACGCTGCTTGGGTTAAAGGGTTCCCCTACCATTGTCGCCAAAGTATGGCCGCCGGAAAAACCGAAGGGCGGGGAGATGCTGACTGGCACACCTCAAGAGCAGGCATCCCGCATTCTTTCTCTTTTGCTGGAACGTAAAGAACTGTTTCGTGACAAGGAGGTGACGGGATGAGCAACCTGGAGGATTACAAAGGCGTATGGGTGTTCATCGAGCAAAAGGAAGGCAAAATCGCGCACGTATCCCTTGAGTTGCTCGGGGCTGGACGAAAGCTGGCTGACAAACGTGGTGTTCCGCTTGCCGGCATCCTGATCGGTCATCAGGTGAAACCATTAGCAGGGGAAGTGTTTGCTTACGGTGCCGATATCGTGTACCTCTATGATGATCCGATCTTCCGCCACTACCGGACAGAAACATTCATGCGCGCGGTCATTCACTGTGTCGAGACATACAAGCCGGAGATTTTCCTCTACGGAGCGACTTCCACCGGAAAAGATTTGGCCAGTGCTGTAGCGACTGACTTGGCGACGGGACTGACTGCCGATACCACCATGCTGGATGTGGACGCGGATACTGGTCTCTTGGAAGCGAGCCGCCCCGCTTTTGGCGGCAATATCATGGCGACGATCCTCTGCAAAAAGGACCGTCCGCAGATGGCGACCGTTCGCCCGAAAGTCATGAAAGCGCTTGAACCGCAAAAAGGACGCACAGGCACGCTGATCGAAGAGACGCTGTCGCTTGGCGAAGAGGATATCCGGACCAAGGTCTTGGAGATCGTCCGCGATACCGAGAAGAAAGTCCGCATTGATGAGGCTGATATCATCGTCGCAGGCGGGAAAGGCTTGGGCAGTAAGGAAGGCTTCCAGCTGATCCATCAGTTCGCCGAGGTGTTGGGAGCGTCAGTAGGTGCCAGTCGTGACGCCGTAGAGGCAGGATGGATCGAGCACCACCATCAGGTAGGGCAGACGGGGGTCACTGTTACACCGAAAATTTATTTCGCCATCGGGATCTCAGGAGCTATCCAGCACATCGTGGGCATGCACAATTCCGGGTTGATCATCGCGATTAACAAAGACCCGAATGCGGCCATTTTTCAATCCTGCCACTATGGCATTGTTGGAGATGCATTTGAGATCGTGCCGATGCTGATTGAAGGGTTCCGGGAGGCATTAGCGAAAGCCGAGGAGGTACAGTATGGCGGAAAAGTTTGATGTAATCGTGGTAGGAGCGGGACCAGCCGGAACAGCATGTGCCTACACCTTGGCGAAAGCAGGCGTCGATGTCTTGTTGATCGAGCGCGGCGAATATCCGGGCTCCAAAAACGTGATGGGCGGCGTGCTTTACCGCAAAATGATGGACGATATCATCCCTGGCTTTTATAAGGAAGCCCCTATCGAGCGTCCGATCGTCGAGCAGCGTTTCATGATGCTGGATGCAGAATCGGCGGTAACCTTCAGCTATAAAGGCATGGAATGGGCCCAGGAGCCGTACAACAACTTCACCGTGCTGCGCGCCAAGTTTGACCAGTGGTTTGCCGATCAAGCGGTGAAGCAAGGAGCTCTGTTGATCAACGAGACCGTCGTGACCGAGTGCATCGTGGAAAATGGAAAGGTAATCGGAGTGCGCACGGATCGCCCGGATGGCGACGTGTATGCGGATGTTGTGGTGCTGGCAGATGGCGTGAATTCGCTGCTTGCCAAGTCTCTCGGCTTTCATAAGGAATTCCGCCCGGATGAAGTGGCCCTCGCCGTCATGGAAGTGCTGAAGCTGGATAAAAAAATCATCGAGGACCGTTTCAATCTGGAAGGGGATCAAGGCTGCACCATCGAGATTTTTGGCGATTCAACCAAAGGCATCCTCGGCACTGCTTGGCTCTACACAAACAAGGACAGCCTGAATATCGGTGTTGGCGCGATGCTGTCGGGGCTGATCAAGGCGAAAATCAAGCCGTATGAGCTCTTGGAGTATGTGAAGCAGCATCCGATGATTCGCAGCTATATCCAGGGCACCGAGCAGCAGGAATATTTAGCCCACCTCATCCCAGAGGGCGGCTACAACTCCATGCCGCGCATTGTCGGTGACGGTGTCGTGGTGGTAGGTGATGCGGCGCAAATGGTCAATGCGATCCATCGCGAAGGCTCAAACATGGCGATGACCTCCGGCGTCATGGCTGCAGAAGCGATCGTACGTGCCAAGGAGGCAGGAGACTTTTCCCGCACCATGCTGGACAGCTATCGGGTTAACCTGATGAACAGCTTCGTTGGGGAGGACCTGAAAAAATATAAGGATGCGACCCATCATTTTGAAAAATACCCGCACTACTTTGAAAAATACATTCCGTTGATGAACAAGGCGGCCAGTCAGATGTTTACCGTCGATGGCACACCGAAGAGGGAAAAACAGAAGAAGATCTGGAAAGACATCGGGGGAGCTGGCGACAAGTTCAAAATCGCCCGCGACTTACTTGCTGCTTGGAAGGTGATGAAGTAGTGAGCAATCAGCCCAAAGGAGCGACGATTGAAGAAAAGCAGTACCTGATCCGCTTTAAGGCGAATACAGAGTCTCATCTGCATGTCCTTGATACAGACATCTGCATGACGAAGTGTCCGGACAAATTATGCACCATCTTCTGTCCGGCGGAAGTGTACAAATGGGAAGAAATCCGCATGCATGTCGGCTATGAAGGCTGTCATGAATGCGGAAGCTGCCGGATCGGATGCCCTTATCAAAATATAAAATGGGAATACCCCAAGGGCGGCCACGGCATTATTTTTCGTCTCGGGTAACGATTCATGTTGGCAATCGGCGACTACGTCGTATTTGTCAGGGACGGTGCCCGCGGCCTCGTGATAGCGGTGGAGGAGAATCGGTACCAAATCATGTGGGAAGATACATTTATCAGTTGGGAGCAAAGAGAAGCTCTGCAAAAAACATAAACGCACGTGGACATTTCAAAACCACTTTCTCGAAAAGTACGAGGAGGTGGTTTTTTATGGAAACGGGAGTTGTATAATGGAGGGAAAAGATGAACTGGCTTACTAGGGGAGTGGGAGCGATGGAAATCGAGATTCAGGAGTTGTATGTAACCTATAAACCGCTGCTCTTTTCTTTGGCCTACCGCATGCTCGGTAGCGTGATGGATGCCGAAGATATGGTGCAGGATATTTTTATTGCTATCGATAAAGTGGATACAACCAAAGTCACGAATGTGAAGGCGTTTTTATGCAAAATGGTCACCAACCGCTGCATTGATTATTTGCGATCTGCCCGCAGCAAGCGTGAAGTGTATGTCGGACCTTGGCTGCCGGAGCCAATTTTGACTGGTGAAGGGGGGACTGACCCAGCAATTGCCGCACTGGTCAGGGATGATCTCTCCATTGCTTACCTTACCATGATGGAACATTTGACGGAGACAGAAAGAGCGGTATTGGTGCTTCGTGAGGCGTTAGGTTTTGACTACCCAGAGATTGCGGAGATGGTGGGAAAGTCAGAAGCGAATTGCCGGAAGATCCTTTCTCGCGTGAAAAAAAAGCTGGGCAACCAGGCGGAGGATCAAACCACCTCGGTTGCCCAGCATGCACAATTAATCCAGGATTTTTTGCAAGCAATTACGGATGGAGATGTGAAGCGAGTCCTGACGCTTTTGACCACAGATGCCGTACTTTATTCCGATGGAGGAGGTATTGTCAAAGCTGCCCTCAATCCGATTATTACCGGCGAGCGAGTTGCTGCTTTCTTGACGGGGGTAGCCAAAAAGCGGACCGCTGCCTATACTTACCAGTTTGTTGAGGTGAATGGACGGCCTGGGTTTGTCGGCTATTCGGATGGGCAAATTCACAGCGTATGGGTATTTGAACTGAGGGACGGACGGATTGATCAAATTTATGCTGTTTTGAATCCGGAAAAACTAAGGCATATTCGCCAGAGCAGCTGAGAATAAAAGTGAAAAAGTACCGCAAATGCCCATGCCTATTTAAAAAGTTATGCATATACTGAAAATAGCCTTACAACAACCTAACCACTATCTAATGAGAAGGGCGCATTTGTTCTTTTCATTAGACGGTAGGAACGCATGCATGGATGAAAATTAGCTTCAATGATCCAGACGTTTCCTTCAGCATCCACACCGATGTCCAGGCCAATCCTGTTTTGGCAAGGATAATTTTTACCAAGTTGTTTCGCCGCCAATAGAGATACGCTTTTTATCTTTTTTATTAAGGGCTGTGTAGAGGTACGTCTAATATATGCGTGTTCAATTGCCTGTCTGACCGGAAGAACCGTGGTGGAAACATTTGTGATCAAGTAGCCTTTTTCAGCCACCTTTGCTAACATTCCGGTCACTCTCCAAGGCCATTGACTATTTCTTCTTTGTACCATGATTCGCATATCAAAAGGGCGGCTGTCAATCTCCGCCAACCTGATTCGGCGTTGAATGATGTATTTTCGGGAGTGCGTCATATTTTCAAGTTGACCAATTGTAGCTGTCCTGCCATCCAAGATTATCTTCTGGTTCTCCATTTGTATCGCATACCGATCTGCTTCCAGTTGGAAAAGGTGAATAACCCCGATTCCGGAGTGTCCGCGGTTCGGCTTGAGTACAACTGCTCCATATCTCCCCATTAAATTCCATAATGCCTGTTCCGAAAACTTTTGTGTGGTTGGTAAAAAAGGTTCGAGCTTTTTATCGGTTATCATTACCTTGAATTTCGTCCACTTGTCAAGGGCAGGCATTTTTCCCCACCGCATACGATCACATCCGGAGTTTAGACATTACAGGCCATTGCGGATAAAGCGCACCGCGTTTAGCCCAATCATTTGGGCAGGGTTGGAAGTATTTCCGTCTGGCAGAATCGGAGCGATAGATAGGTCAGCGACTTTCAAGTTTTTGGTGCCAAATACATTCAGAAAGCCATCGACAACTCCATCCTGAATGGTCCTTCCCATTCTGCAATTGCCACCAAAGTGGGCGTAATTGAGATAAGTGGCTCTGACGAAGGAAGCAAGTTGCTCTCGTTTTTCCTCTTCATCATCGATAAGAAATATTTCTTCTTGAGGAAACACGACGCGATAAATGCCTGACGGGTCGAGCTCACGTGCTCTCTCGATGATGTTAAACGTTTCAATATATCGATCAATGATATAGGCTAAATCATCTGGATTTTGCAGTGGATGAAACTCAATGGTGGGATACGCTTCCGGATCGCTATGTGCAGCTCTGATCGTACCTTTGCTTTTGGGGTTAAGGTCGGAGATGGCAATACTCATGATATTACTAGGATTATTGGGGTTGAATTGCCAATTACGGATCATTACTTCCTGAATCGGAATGAAAAACGATGTAGGTAAGCCGATGAGCTGAAGGCGGCGACCAGGTTCTTGGTAACTCTTGAAGGCACCAAGCAGCGCCGGTAAATTAGGTTCGACCGATAATACCTGTAAAAGCCGGGATGTTTCCACTTCGATACCCATTGGGACAAAGTAGTGGGTTAGAAAATTATGGCCGACATGGGGGCTATCAACAATGGTTTGTATTCCTGCTGCTTCCAATTCTGATCTTCTTCCGATACCAGATCGCTGTAACACAACAGAGGAGAAGATGCCAGCGGAAACAATGATTCCTTTTCTCGCATATGCTTTTTGCGAATCTCCGTCCCTGACAAAATCGACACCTACTGCTATGTTTGCTCCCGCTTTTTTCTTGAATATGATTTTATTTACGGTTGTTTTTGCGTAAATAACCAGTTTTCTTCCTCCGACCCCGAATTCATCCGAATGGAATTCATCTCCTTGTGTAACGATCTGGCGGTTCAAATATCCGGTTGCTGTAGAGGAACGAACAAAGCCACCTTCAACCGCTTGTTGAATGAGCTGAGTCTTGGTAAAGGTACAATCCACTATGCCTGTATTGTAATCTTCAACGATGGGTATTCCTAAAGCTTCAGATGTGGCGACGGTAAGGGTGTTAATGATTCCGGAAGGGGGAGTGGATTGTTGCCGAACATAGATTGGGCCATTTATCCCTCTCTCATCGGGGTTTTGTGAAAGTCCCGTATAGGTTTCATTTTGTATGAATAACGATCGTATATTCTCGTAACTCCATTGCCTTCCTACAAGAGTCGCCCATTGATCGTACAACCCACGACTGCCGCGAACCGAAGTCATGAAATTGTGCTGGGAACTTCCTCCAATGACTCTACCTCCCCACGCCCGAAGCTGCCGCCCGATCATTTCCTCGGGATTTGAAAACACCATGAAAGAAAGCTTGTTGTCATTTGCCAAAAAACCGGCTGTTTCAATAGAAGGACTAAGGTTTGCCATATTCGTTCCTGCTTCAAGGACAAGGACGGAGGTGCGAAAATCATCCGTCAGTTTCTTGGCTATGACCCCTCCGGCTGTCCCAGCCCCTATCACGATGTAATCAAACACGTCATTCACAGGTGGTCGAATACCCATCGGTTCACTTCCTCTTCGTTTTATAAAAGCAATTTAGTTTATTCTTGAGAAATTTTATAGTTATAGGCTATTAAATGAGTTTTGATAATAGGTAAATGAAATCGGGCGAAGATAGAGGTCAAAGAAGAGACAAGCCCCCCTTTTTTTCTGAGAAGAAAAAAGGGGGGACCGTAGAATGCACGACTTAATCTTTACTTTTGATCACCAATAAATAACCGCTGCCAATTTGAATCGTACCTGTCTCCTCCACAAGCACATTGCTGATCCCAAGCGATTCGCCCCAGCGAAGCGTTGCCTGATTCAGCGGATACTGAAATCCGGTAAGCGTAATGCCAGTCACCTCCGGACTGAAGGGGAGCAAGGAGACATGGGAAAAGCTGCTTTTGCTGACATGACCGGTGCGATCCAGCAAGGTCAGCTCATTTTTCTCATCCACGATCCGGCAGGAAACGCCTGCGCGCAAGGCACGGACCAACAGCTGGACATTGGCAAACGAATGATCGAAGCGGGTTCCCAGTGCGCCAAGTAGGATGATTTCCGCAGGAGACTGCTCCAGCGCCCAGTGGAAGGCCATCTCCGTATCGGTCCAATCCTTCCAGACTGGGTCACAAGTCTGCAAGTCGTTTACCTGTGTCCGGATCGATTGCAGCTCCTCCTCGCTGACGGAATCGAAGTCACCTATGGCCAGATCCGGTTTCATTCCGTGCTGCAACAGAAAAAAGGCGCCACGATCGACGCCGACAAGCGTATCACTGGTACGAATCTCCTGAAGCGCCCAGGTGCCCAGATTGCCCCCGGTAAACAGCAAGATGCGTCTTTCTTCTCTACTATTCATGCAGGTAGGACTTCCAATTGTTCGCTTGCTTCAACATCCTGCTTCATCTGGAAGCTTCCCTTGTACTTGGCCCCTTCCTCTACAGTGAAGGAGTCTACGATCATGTCGCCGCGAACAGCAGCGGTGGAGGTAAGGTGCAGCAGTCCCGCAGCATCCGCGTTGCCTTCCAAGCGTCCTGCAACAGTGATATTTCTTCCTCTTACGATCCCGATGACATGGCCTGTCTCGCCAATAATCACATCCCCGTCCGCGTAAATTTCTCCGTCTACTTTGCCGTCTACCCGGATGGTGCCGGTCACAGTCAGAATTCCTTTGACGGCAGTTCCAGCGCCGATGATCGTCTCGATTTTGTCAGAAATGGTGGGTTTGGCCTGTTTGTTGGTAAACATTAGTTTCTCCTCTCTTCGGGCAAGTATTTTTCCGGATTGACCGGCTGCCCATTCTCATAAACCATGTAATG
>DASQNU010000264.1:0-6685 GCA_035644815.1 Bathyarchaeia archaeon
TCTGCCGCCAGCGCGATTACCTCTCCATTTGCGGGATTCACAATCTCGCGGGTCTTTTTGCTTGCGGCATCGACCCACTCACCATTGATGTACATGTTCAGGTGCATCATGCAAAGAATCCTCTCCTTTTTTCGTTGATCAAAAATGATGCAAAATTGAATCGGACAACCGCAAACTAATTCCCGCGCTGCTTTTCTTTCAGCGCCACCAGCGCGGCAAAGTCATGAATGAGCGTCGCCGCCAAAAGCGATGTGATCTGCGTCGGATCATACGGTGGAAGTACCTCCACCAAATCAAAACCAACGTAGTTGAGATCCGTCAGGGACCGGATCATTTGCAGCGCTTCATGACTGGTAAAGCCACCGACTTCGAGCGTACCCGTCCCCGGCGCAAAGGCTGGATCAACAAAATCGATGTCAAAGGTCAGGAAGCAAGGAGTATCCCCGATTGTCGCTTTGATTTGCCGGATTACATCTTCAAAGCCGCGGCTGCGCAGCTCCTGCGTCGTGATGACGTTGTAGCCCAGCTCATAGCTTGCTTCCAGGTCGCCAGGATGGTTGAGCGTGCCGCGAATGCCCACCTGAAACACCTTATCCGCTTGGAGCAGTTGTTCTTCATGCGCCCGGATGAACGGCGAGCCATGCCAGTATTTCTCGTCGTAATACGTGTCCCACGTGTCCGTATGCGAATCAAACTGGATCAAAGCGACTTGCCCATATACTTTTTTCGCTGCCCGCAGCGAGGCCAACGTGACGGAGTGGTCTCCTCCCAAGCCAATCGGGACGATGCCTTTTTGCATCAAATCCAGCATGGCCGCTTCCATCAGCTCGTAGCTGCGGTGGATATTGTGCGGAATGACGGGTACATCCCCAATATCAATCGCATGGGTGTCTTCAAAGGGATACACCTGATGCGTCGGATGATAAGGAAACAATGTCATGGAAGCCTGGCGGATTGCCTGCGGGGCAAATCGGGCCCCTACGCGGAAGGAAGCTGCCGTATCGAACGGCTGTCCAAGGATCGCCACCTTGGCATTTTCTCTGGCAGACGGCAGACGCATAAACGTGCCTGTCGTGCAAAATTCTGGCTTTACGTCTGGTGAAAGTGGGTACTGCATGCTGTTGAATCCTCCGTTCGTTTTCTGCTATGGATTAATTCCGGTTGAAGACAACCAGCTTCATTTCTGTCATCTCTTCGATGGCGTATTTCACGCCTTCCCGTCCGACCCCGCTCTCCTTCACACCGCCGTATGGCATGTGATCCACACGAAATGTCGGAATATCGTTAATGATCACACCGCCGACGTGCAGTTTTTCGGCCGCTGTCAATGCGGTATGAATATTGTCTGTATAGATGCCCGCCTGCAGCCCGTATCGGGACTCATTCACCAAGGCAATGCCCTCTTCGACCGAGCTGATTTTGTTGATCAATACAATCGGGGCGAATACTTCCTGGCAGGACACCTTTTGGACGGGGTCTACGTCCAGCAAGACGGTTGGCAGCAATATGTTCCCTTCGGCCTTTCCACCTGTGGCCACCTGAGCGCCATGCTGACATGCCTCCTCGATCCAAGACAGCGTACGCTTGACATCCGCCGGAGAAATCAAAGCGGATACATCCGTTTGCGGATCAAGAGGGTCACCGATGGTCAGGCGGTTGGTCGTCTCGACGAAAGCCTTTACAAAAGGATCGTACAGGTCTTCATGCACGTACACCCGCTGCAAGGAAATACATACCTGTCCCTGATAGGCAAAGGCTCCTTGCACACAGCGCGCGATGATTTTTTCGATGGAGACGCCTTTATCCACGATCACTGCAGCATTGGAGCCAAGCTCCAGCGTCACCCGTTTCAAACCTGCCTTGTTGCGGATGCCGATCCCGACACCAGGGCTTCCGGTAAAGGTCACTTTCTGCACCCGGTCATCCGTGACGATCCGGTCACCCACTACACTGCCGCTGCCCGTCACGACGTTCAGCGCACCAGCTGGCAAACCCGCCTCCTGTAGCAGTTCAGCCACAAAAAAAGCGGAAAGTGGCGTCTGCGCTGCCGGCTTCAAGACAATCGTATTGCCGGCTGCGATGGCCGGCCCTACCTTATGGGCAACCAGATTCATAGGGAAATTGAACGGCGTAATCGCTCCGACGACACCCAATGGTTCCCGTACTGTATAGGCCACACGATTTTCCCCACCCGGAGCAGCATCCAGCGGCAGTGTCTCGCCATGGATCCGCTTGGCTTCCTCGGCAGCGAATTTATACGTTTGGATCGTCCGGGCGACTTCCCCTCTTGCCGTCGCGAGCGGCTTGGCTGCTTCCAGTGCAATGATGCGGGCCGCTTCCTCCGCACGCTGCTCCATGAGCACAACCAGCTTTTCCAGGATGGCTGCCCGTTGATGAGCCGGCATCGCTGCCATGACATCCCGCGCCTGATAAGCGGCTTCAATTGCAGCATCCACTTCCTCAATCGTGGCGGCCGGTATTTCCGCGATCGGCTCGCCGCTGTAAGGAGATCGCAATGTAACGTACTGCTTTGCTTCTATCCATTCACCGTTGATCAACAATTTTTGTTTCACACTTATCACCTTGTTTGATTTTGATATGGTTCTAAGCCTCGCACTCTCCACCGCTTACAGGGTCACCCCTCCAGATTCGAGATAGCATGGCGCCAGAATCATGGAAAGCAGGACCGCAATGAGGAAAAGCTTGTTTTTCACTGAAGCTGACACCCCCTAGTTTCCTTCCTCCTGAATAATGGCAGTTCGTGTACACCAAATATTCTTGCAAAAGGCGTGCCAGCTTCGGAGATAGGCAGGTACGCAGATTACGTTCGCGAATTTATTCAAATTTGCATAATCTATGCATTTTTGCATCGCGCGTCATGAAAAAACAGCCAAGCATTTGGACAAAGACCTATCTGCATACGAAAAAAAGTGCTGTCCTTGCCAGACAGCACTCCCGTGGCTTCCCTTTATGCCAACTCATCAAATACTTCTTCGATAATATCCAACGCTTCCTGCAGTTGTGCATCGGTAATCACCAGCGGCGACAGGATGCGAATGACGTTTTTGAAGATGCCGGCACTCAGCGTTATGACGCCGCGTGCGTTGCAGGCAGCCACGATCTTGGCAGTCAGCTCGTCGGCGGGTGCTTTGCTCGTTTGATCCTTCACCAGCTCCACCGCGACCATCGCCCCTAGACCGCGCACATCGCCAATCACGGCGTGCTTTTGCTGCATCGCTTTGAACCGTGCAATGACCGCCTCGCCGATCTGGTTGGCCCGTTCACACAGATTGTCTTCTTCCATCATTTCAATCACTTGCAGCGCTGCCACACACCCAAGCGGGCTGCCGCCATACGTGCCGCCAATCTGTCCAGGATCTGGAGCATCCATGATCTCCGCGCGTCCCGTCACCGCACTGATCGGCAAGCCCGCCGCGATCGATTTGGACATCGTCATCAAATCCGGCACCACATCGAAATGCTCCATGGCAAACATTTTTCCTGTACGGCCAAAGCCTGTCTGAATCTCATCAGCGATAAAGAGGATGCCGTACTTTTCACAGATGGCTTTCACACCCTGCACGAATGTCTTGGACGGGATCACGAAACCGCCTTCGCCTTGCACCGGCTCCATGATGATCGCCGCCACTTCCTCAGCCGCTACTTCTACCAGGAAAAACTCCTCCAGCTTCTTCAAAATTTCACGGTCCACGTCTTCGGGAGAACCCCCATGCTCAGCACGGTAGTAGTACGGGTACTGCATCTTGTACACGTCCGGGGCAAACGGACCAAAACCGTACTTGTACGGCTTTACCTTGCTGGTCAGCGACATGCCCAAGAGCGTGCGTCCGTGAAATCCGCGTTCAAACGAGATCACCGCTTTCCTTCCGGTATACTTGCGGGCGATCTTGATCGCATTCTCCACGGCTTCCGCTCCGCTGTTCAGGAAAAAGGTCTTTTTCTCATGAGCGCCTGGCGTAATCTGATTCAGCTTTTCCGCCAGCGCCACATACGGCTCATACATCATCACATGGAAGCAAGGATGGATGTACTTGTCCAGCTGCGCTTTCAGGGCTTCCACCACTTTGGGCGGACAATGCCCCGCATTCAACGTACCGATTGCACCCGCAAAATCAATGAACGTATTTCCGTCCACGTCGGTTAAAAGGGCACCTTCCCCTTTTGCAGCAAAGCTGGCCACTGTCGTGAAAGGCCCGCGTGGCACATTCTTCTCTTTTTTCTCCAGCAGTGCTCGCGCGTTCGGGCCGGGTATCGGCGTCTGGATATGGACAAAGTTTCTGGTTGCGCTTTTCAAGTGGATCTCCTCCTCAATAATCGTTCACCATGTATTTCTCCAGCAAAATGCGTGCCAATGTTCCTTTTCCGTTTACTGTACCCAGCCCCGTACGCGTGCTGCTTCGGCCAGCCGTCTCACCGCTACCATATACACAGCCTTGCGCATGCTGACTCCGTATTGTTGCGAAGTCTCGGCAGCCTTGCGGAAGCTTTCCTCCATTTTTTCCTGCAGCAGCTTATCTACGGTCTCGATGTCCCAGTAAAAACCCTGATTGTTTTGCACCCATTCAAAATAAGAAACAATCACGCCGCCTGAATTAGCCAAAATGTCAGGCACGACCACGATTCCCCTTTCCTGCAGGATGCTCTCCGCCTCTGCCGTGGTCGGTCCATTTGCCGCTTCAATGACGATTTTGCACGCGAGCCTTGCCGCATTATCCTTGGTAATTTGTCCGCCCAAGGCCGCCGGAATCAGGATATCGCATGGCTTCTCCAGCAGCTCCTGGTTGCTAATCTTGTCAGCAAACAAATGGGTGACTGCGCCAAAGGAATCCCGGCGATCCAAGAGGCTTGGAATATCCAGCCCGTCCTCCTTATAGATCGCGCCATTCGCATCGCCGATTCCAACCACTCGCGCACCTTGCTCGTGCAAAAAGTTCGCCAGATAGCTTCCCACATTTCCAAATCCTTGGATGATTACTCGCGCTTCCTGCGCCGGAATTCCTTTCATGCGTGTGATCAAATTGTATATATGGTAGAGACCTTTCGAAGTGGCCGTTTCCCGTCCGACCGATCCCCCCAATACGAGCGGCTTGCCCGTGATAAATCCGGGTGACTCGAATTCTCTGATCTCACTGTATTCATCCATCATCCAGGCCATAATTTGCGGATTGGTAAACACATCAGGGGCAGGAATATCCTTTGTCGGCCCGACGATTTGACTAATCGCCCGAACGTATCCACGGCTCAAGCGCTCCAGCTCCCCCGTACTCATCTGACGAGGATCGCAAATAACGCCGCCTTTTCCCCCGCCATAGGGCAAGTTTGCAATGCCGCACTTGAGACTCATCCAGCCTGCAAGCGCCTTGACTTCCTCCTCCGTGACCTCGGGATGAAAACGAATCCCCCCCTTGGTCGGCCCCACCGCATCGTTATGCTGGGCACGGAAGCCTGTAAATACCTGTGTCGTCCCGTCATCCATACGCACGGGAATCCGCACCTTGAAAAAACGAAGCGGCTCCTTCAATAAGTCATAGACCGACTCCGAATATTGCAGAAGCTCACATACCTCACGCAGATGCTGTTGAAATTCGAGAAGCGGATTACTCTCCTCTTCGTGAAGCTGGGTGATCTCTTTCGTTTCCACCGACATGGTTAACACCTCATGATCAATTATTTTTGATGTCGCTCCCATAGATACCTTAGCAAGTGGTGTGCCAACTTCAGACTTGCGATATATGTGAAAGCGCCTCCAATCGATTTATGCAAGACTGGGTAAGGTATGAATTTTTGAATAGATGAACACACACCTGCCTATGAGATTTTTCGCGGAATCACCTCGAACAAGCGGGCTCCCCCTCGTTGGCACATGATTTGCTAGAAGTAAAAAATGTTCGATCATCGCGTCAAGGGCATTAGACATTAGACGCATAGGGGGCATGAGGCATGAAGAAAACCTCTGAGGCAAACAAGAATCGCGGCCGTACAGTCGGAGGAATTGCACGATTATGCAGGAGAGATCTGGTTGGGATTTAGTAGATGTAAAAAAGTGACAGAATATTTTATAATGTCAGTTATTAAACCGCTTACAATCAGAAAAGGTAAAGGGGATTGGTCATGCAAAATAGCGTTGAATATACAAAAGCTCCTACACTGCAAAGAAGCTTGAAACTATGGCATGTCATCGTATTAGGACTTGGGTACCTCACTCCCATCACGGTATTTGACACCTACGGCATCGTCTCGCAGGAAACGAACGGACACGTCCCTTCCGCTTATATCCTCGCTCTTGCAGCAATGCTGTTTACCGCTTCCAGCTACGGAAAGATGGTCCGGCAATTTCCGGTAGCTGGATCCGCATACTCCTATACCCGTCAAACGATTAATCCCCACTTAGGATTTTTGGTCGGCTGGGTTTCTCTCCTAGATTACGTTTTCCTGCCCATCATCAATGTGCTGCTGGGCAAAATCTATCTGTCCGCGGCTCTTCCGATGGTTCCAGATTGGATTCTTGGCATCTTCCTGGCGGTAGTCACCACCGCCATCAATTTTCGCGGAATTCAGTCAACAGCGAACTTTAACTCGCTGCTGGTCGTTTTCCAGGTTGTTGTCGTTACCGTTTTTGTCTGTTTGTCCATTTCCCACATCACCAACGCCTCGGGTGACGGCA
>DASQNU010000265.1:0-48092 GCA_035644815.1 Bathyarchaeia archaeon
CGCAAAGCATATTCGCCTTTGCTTGAGATTTTCATGCGCCTTCCCCCAACTTGATCATCTTGAGTGATTTAGTAAGGATTCAGGGTCGAGATTACCAAACCTTGGGAATCAGTTTAATCCAATAATTCCGATCAGTCAAGTATGAATTTTCGTTTTTTCTTGTTTTGCTTAGCTTTCTTTCTCGATCCATTCGCCTACTTAACTTTATTCCGCTATCGCTGTGCAGGTGACTAGGTACAGCCGCCTCATTGTGAAATGGGCTTGTAAACATATAAAAAAAAGGATACGACCGCAGCCATATCCCTTTTCCCTTTTCAGCTATTATTCATTTCCCTCTGCCGTTCTTTGCGGAGAAACCGACCGCTTCAGCAACGGCACCAGGACAATGATTCCAAGTACGAATAACACGGTTGACAGTCCAAAGATGGACACAAGTGAGAACATTTCTTTCAGCTTGCCTGCGAGCGCCATCGTCAAGACCATCGCCCCCATAAAAAGCGGGTTCAAGATCCCGTTGACGCGCCCGACAAAAGCAGCCTCCGTATTTTGCAAGATCATGGTATTGATGCCAATGTGGACACAAGGCATGACCAGTCCGACGAGGAATTCAGCCGTCAGTGTCAGCCACAGCTCTGTGGACAATCCCATGATCAAAATGCCACAGGAGCTCACCGCCAAACCAAAAATCAACAGTTTCAGCGGATTCGCATTTTTGACCAAACCCATCAACAAGCCTCCGCCTACGATCATTGCAATCCCATGTGCCGCCATCAACCATTGCAGCTGCTCCTTCGGCAATCCCAGGCGCTCTGTGACGAGAAAGATCGCCAATGGCTGGGTAAAGCCTATCGCAAACCCGGCAGCAGCAAAACAGCCGCCAAGTCGAGTCAGTGACTGATTATCTAGCACATAGCGGAACCCGGCCTTCATTTCCTGCCAGATCGAGGTTGCCTCTTCCTTTACTTCCGGCTCATGATCGGGAGGCAGCATGACGAGGACCGCAGCGGATAGCAGGAATGCGACACCCATAATCCCAATCGCCGTATTGATGCCGTAGTGCTGATACACAAACGTGCCGAGGACAGGGCCAAGTATCATAAACAATGCGAAGAGCGTCTGATACATCGACATCCCCATCTGGATCAACGCTTCCGGGACGTGCAGCTTAAACAGCTTCATCCCTGCAGGCTGGGAAAACTGCGAAAGGATAGAGGAGACAAGCGTCGCGAAGAAGATCGCTTTCCAGCCTCCGAATACAAGCGCAAGCAGCACCACAAAAATGGACACAGCACTCAGCACATCGCACCAAACCATCGTCAGCTTGGGACGCCAACGATCCGCAAAGGTACCGCCGATAAACGAAAAGAGAAAGATCGGAGCAAACTCCGCCACCGATATCAGCGAAACAGCCACAGAGTTTTCGTTCGTCTTTTCCATCACGTAGAGCAAGATGGAGTAGTTGCGCACCCAGATTCCAACTTGTAGAAATAGAGCAGAAAGCAAGATCGTGCGCACCACGCGATTGTGAAACAAATCCATCATCGACACTTTGGGCAGCGTATTTTCTGCATGCTTCAATTGATTCTCTTCCAAAACAAAAAACCTCCTTACCCAGTTCATCTGGACAGGAGGCAGAGCGAACACAAACAAACGCAGTACCAAAGGTCATGGGTACAGCCTTCTTGTGCCAATGAAAATGCTCATACTAATCCCATCCAGAAAAAGTTCGTAAAAATCGACTACGAATGCTTTTTGGAAAAACGGATTAGTAGATCATCGGCCCAAAGGTCACCCTTCCTTGTAAATTATTGTAATCATACCTGAATATGCAAAACCAAAGCAAGTAAAAAATTATAAAGAATGTTCCGAGGAAACTTTTATCCCGTTGCGGGTAAACAACGCGGCCGTGACACCCATTCCCTTTACCTTTCTGCCAGTAAAGCTGCCGTCATAAAGATAGGAGCTTCCACAAGAAGGGCTGTTTTCTTTAAGAATCGCTGTGGTTACCCCCGCCTTTTGCGCCAGTCGCAATGCCTGCTTGGCACCCGCGATAAACTGCGCGGTCACATCATTTCCTTGATTATCGATCACACGCGCCTTTCCATCCAACACGTCGAATCCGTCTCCTCCGACAATCTCAGCTGGATTTCGCGGGGTTGATAGTCCGCCGAGCTGCTCGGGACAGGCTGGGATGGCTTCCCCTTTCTTCAGCAGCTCCTGATGATCCTCTTGCACGGCTTTCCCATCGTATCGACAATGGCATCCAGCCAGACAGGCACTCACGATTTGCATAGGAGACTCTCCTTTCGATGGTTCATCAAACGAAAACAAGGATCGTCCTCCTCCATCAGGAAAGGAACGATCCTTTTTATCATCCAAGAAATGTCATTCTTTGTCCAGTTCGATCTGCCGTTTAGGCAAATTGCCATCCGCTCAGGCTGAGTGTTCCCAACTGATAGGAGCGATGCAGCAGTTGTGCTTTGCGCGTCTCATCCGCAGTTCCCATCGCCAGGAGCAAGGGGATGAAATGCTCGTTGCGTGGCACCGCTGCCTGTGCATGAGGCGCTAGTCTTTCATAATCGAACACTTGCTGTGTATCCCACACAGTCAGCTTTTCTTGAAACCAATCGTCAAATTGCACCGCCCAGCTTTCCGCTTGGCCGCCGTCCCAATTAATGCGACGCAGGTTATGCACCGTTCCGCCGCTGCCGATGATGAGCACCTCTTCGTTTCTTAGAGAAGCCAGCGCTTTTCCAATCTTGTATTGCTGCTCGTTGCTCAATGAGGGATTCACCGACAAGGCGATAACCGGAATATCCGCTTCCGGGTAGAGCAGCTTCAGCACCGACCAGGCACCATGATCCAACCCGCGTTCAAGATCGATCTCACTTGGAATACCAGCATCCGCAAACAAATGCTGGATCTTTTTTGCCAAGGCTGGCTCCCCTTTTGCTGGATAGGTCACCTGATACAACTCGTCGGGAAAGCCATAAAAATCGTAGATCGTCTCATAAGCGGAAGCACCGCTGATCAGTTGGACAGGTGATTCCCAGTGTGCCGTAAAGATCACGATCGCTTTCGGTCTGGGCATGGACGCCGCCAGCTGCTTTAAAAATTGGGTATAGGCATGATCTTCGATGACGAGCATTGGTGAACCATGGGCCAAAAATAAGGATGTAGTCATACTGCTCACCTCTGGATGATTTGATTAGGACAGGATGTTTTGAGTCGAGTCTTTTTTGCTCCACAGATTGGACAAGGCATAGCTCTGTTCGGCAATGATCAGGTGCAGAGCGATCAACAGGAGCGCAAGATCAAGCTCATATCCTGCTCCCTGGCCGTTCCCCAACAGTCCTCCGCTCAGTTTAACCTTGAGGGTAGCACCTGCCATCAGCAAGGCGAAGAGAACGGCAAACACGCGTGTACCTACTCCAAGAATAACCGCGATTCCCCCGATCAACTCGAGATAAGCCACAATATAGGCAAAGAATCCTGGGAGACCCATGCTTCCGAAAAATCCAGCCACATTATCCAAACCCATTTGCAGTTTGGCAATCCCATGCACCATAAAAATGACACCAAACCCGACACGAATCAACGTATGAATCAACTTCTTGCTCATTTTCTATTCCCCCTAAAAAGTTTTTAAATATAAAACTATTATTCATATGATGCTGCGTAAATAAAGTAACATCCTCCCGCATAGACTGTCAATCATTTTTTTGTTAATATAAATATTAGTTTTTTAAACGCAAACGAAAAGGTGAGAGTTATGGATATCGGTTCAGCCATTCGCAGCATCCGCAAAAAGCGCGGGATCACCATTGCTCAGCTCTGCGAGGGTACGGGGCTGTCCAAAGGTTTTATGAGCCTGATTGAAAATAATAAAACGTCTCCTTCCATTGCCACATTGGAAAGTATTGCTGAATTTTTGCAGGTGCCGCTTCCCTATTTTCTCTTGAAGAAGGATGAACGGATGAAAATCGTCAAAAAAGACGAGCGGAAAGTCAGCTTGTACGGAAAAGACAACATCCGTGTAGAAACACTGGGAAAAGAAGGGGGATTACAAGTATTATTAATCGAAATTCCGCCCGGTTATCCCAAAAATGATGAGACAAACGTGCATGACGGCGAAGAGATTCACTACGTGTTAAAAGGGAAGGTGCTTGCGCAGCAAGGCGAGGATATGGCGGTGTTAGAGGAAGGAGACACTTTCTCCTGGAAGGCTTGCTCTCCGCATATCGTAAAAAATATCGGAGACGAAACGGCGGTTTTGCTGATCGCCAGTTACGCTGACAGTCGAAAAGAAGGTTGATCGAGCAGAAGAACCGATTGGCAACAAATGTTGTCGAATCGGTTTTTTTCGTGTGCGAAACGGACGAGTGCATGCAGCTGTGACATTACCATATCCGAACTCGGCTACACCACTGTCTGCGCTTATAGCGCCAATACAGTTCCAGCCAACATCTTCACGTCGTTTCCCATGAAGTGCGTAATCCATTAACGGTGATCAAAGCCTATGTCAGCATATTGGGCGAGGAAGAACAGGAAAGCTCCGCCAATTTTCTGACGGAGCTTCTTTTATCCATACGTATGCTATTGCAGCTGCTCGACCATCTCGATGCACAGCATGCCATCCTGCTCCCGGATCGGATACGTTTGGACACATCCGTGGTCCGGCGCTTGCACTTTTCCATCCTCCAGACATACTTTCCAATCGTGCAGCGGGCAATAGACAAACTGCCCGCTGATGATACCTTCCGCCAGCGGCCCGCCTTTATGCGGACAACGATTTTCCACCGCCCGATATTCCCCGTTTGACAACCGGAAAATGACAATTTCCAAATCCCCTACATGAACGACCTTGCTGCTAGTAGGAGGTATTTCTCCGAGAATGCCTACGATTACTTGTTTCAAGCTGTCCCTCTCCCTTCCTTGCCGCTCTTATGGCGAGACGTGTATCTCTTCGTACATGGTTTTGCGCAGCATTTCGCTCTGCGTGACCTCCTGCCACGGATCGGACAGCTGAGCCAATGCCACATCTACCCGCTCCAAAAGCTCCTGACGATGGTTTCGATCTTCCACGACTGCCTGGCGAATAGCAGCAAGACCTAACCGCTCCACCCATTCGGATGTCCGTTCTCCGTAGCGCCCGGTTTCACGATAATACTGGAGATACGCACCAGTGATTTCCAATACCTCCTCGGAGGTCTTCACCTTGCAAAGCAGGTCACCCGCACGCAGCTTCACACCGCCATTGCCGCCTACATACAGCTCCCAGCCGCCGTCCACACCCACGACTCCCAGATCCTTGATGCCGGATTCCGCACAATTGCGCGGGCAGGCGGATACTGCCATTTTGACTTTGGCCGGGGTCTGCAGCCGTTCAAACCGTTTTTCAATGTCGATCCCCATTTGAATGGAATTTTGCGTACCGAAACGGCAGAAGCTTTCTCCAACACAGGTCTTGACGGTGCGCACCGCCTTGCCGTACGCGTAGCCGGATGGCATGCCCAGCTCACTCCAGATGGCAGGGAGGTCTTCCTTCTTCACACCCAGCAGGTCAATTCGCTGCCCGCCAGTCAATTTCACCATGCGCACCTTGTATTTTTCTGCTACATCGGCAATCCGCCGCAGCTCCTCGGGCGTGGAAACACCGCCATACATACGAGGGACGACCGAGTAGGTTCCGTCATTCTGAATATTGGCATGCATCCGTTCATTTACAAAACGAGACTCGCGCTCATCCTCGTGCTCTTCTGGGAAGACCATGCCGATGTAATAATTCAACGCCGGACGGCATTTGGAGCAGCCTTCTTCATTCTTCCATCCCAATACGTGCATCACTTCACGCGTATGGGTCAAGTGCTGTTCGCGAATGGCCTGCACCACCTGATCGCGGGTAAGCGTGGTACACGAGCAGACCGCTTCATCTGGTGCTTGATCGGCTGCATACTCCTCGCCCTTCACATGCTGGAGCAGCTGAGCAACAAGCGGCTTGCAGCCCCCGCAAGAACGGGAAGCTCCCGTGCATCCTTTAATTTCGTCTACCGTCGCCAGATTTTTTTCCTTGATCGCAGTGACAATCGCTCCTTTCGTGACCCCATTACATCCACAAATGAGCTCGTCATCCGCCATGGAAGCAACAGCCGAGCCCCCGCTTCCTGTATCCTTAGGAGTACCCACCCCTGTAAAGAGGCCATGGATCTCAGGGGTTAATTCTGCCTGCTCCCGTACCCACTTGAACACTCGTGAGCTGTCCGAGGTGTCCCCGAAGAGGACGCTGCCTACTATTTTTCCATCCTGAATCACCAGCTTTTTGTAAATTCCGGTCCATTCATCATGGACACGTATGGCGCGGCGATCCGGATGATCGGTAAAATCACCGGCGGAAAAGACATCCACACCGGAAATCTTTAATTTTGTGGAGACGACCGAGCCTTTGTAAGGAGCGGTTTCGACACCGCACAGATGCTTCGCGAGCACGGCCCCTTGCTCCCACAGCGGCGCCACTAAGCCATACACGATGCCTTGATGCTCGGCACACTCGCCGACTGCATAAACATGCGGAACACTCGTTTCCATAAAGTCATTGACGACAATTCCCCGATTGACCTCAATTCCGCTTACTTGGGCCAATCCGACATTCGGTCGAATCCCAACAGCCATTACTACCAGATCAGCGGGAACCGTCGTGCCGTCCTTAAAATGAACGGCCGTCACTCGATCCTCTCCAATCAGTTCGGCTGTCTGCTTTTCCAGCAGGAAGTTCATCCCTTGCTTCTCCAGCTCCGCTTGCAGCATTTTGGCCGCGGTCGGATCCAGCTGTCTCTCCATCAACGTATTCATGAGGTGAACCACCGAAACGTTCATATTTAAATGCAAAAGTCCTCGCGCCGCTTCCAGACCGAGCAGACCTCCCCCGATCACCACGGCATTCCGATAGTGCTTCGCTGTCTCCATCATCGTCTCGGTATCCTTGATATCCCGAAACGCAATAACCCCTTCTTTGTCTGCCCCCGGCACTGGCAGCATGAAAGGAAGAGAGCCTGTCGCGATGATCAGCTCGTCATAATCCTCCTCAATGCCAGCGTCCGTGTATACTCTTTTGGCTTCGGTATCAATCCGTGTGACCTCGATTCCCGTATGCAACCGGATGCCCCGTTCGCCATACCAATCCCAATCGTTCAGCACAATCTCCTGCATCTGTGCTTCTCCCGCCAGGACGGAGGAAAGCAGGATTCGATTGTAGTTGGGATGCGGTTCTTTGCCAAAGATGGTGATCTCAAATTGATCGTCGGCCAACTTCAGGATGTGCTCGATGACGTTGACCCCCGCCATCCCATTACCGATAAGCAACAACTTTTTCTTTTTCATCTTGCATCTGCCCCTCTCCTTGAATGGTCGAGCGAATCGGTTCTACGCGTACCGCACATGCCTTGAAGGAAGGCATGCCGCTCTGCGGATCCATGGCTGGCAGTGTCAAACGATTGATGCACTGCTCATCACCCCAGTGAAAGGGAACGAAGACCGTATCGCTGCGAATCTCTGCAGAAAACCGGACTGCCAGCTGAATTTCTCCTCGTCTGGAAACCAGCCGTGCCGGCTCCCCTTCCTGCAGCCCGCACTTTCTCGCGGTATCGGGATGAATCTGCACAAATGGCTCGGGCACTTTTTCCCGCAATGCCGGTGTCCGCCTTGTCTGGACCCCGCTGAGGTAATGCTGCATGACGCGTCCAGTAGTCAGAATCATCGGGAACATTTCATCAGTAGGCTCAGCGGGAAGCGTCTGGGAGACGGCAATGAGGCGGGCCTTGCCATCTGGATGATAGAAGTGTCCATCCTCAAACAACCGTACCGTTCCCATCTCTTCCTCACTTTTGCACGGCCAGAATACACCTTTTTCCTGCTCCATCCGTGCATAGGTGATCCCAGAATAGTCGGCGATTCCGCCCTTGCTCGCGATCCGCAGCTCCTCAAAAATCTCCTCTGCAGACTCGTAGGAAAAACCTTTTCCTTTTCCGAGCGCCATCGCCATGTCGCACAAGATCTGCCAATCCAGCTTCGCCTGGCCAGGAAGCGGAGTGACTGCCCTGCGCAGTGTCACCCTTCCTTCCAATGTCGTCATTGTGCCTTCGTCCTCCAGATGAGAGGACCCAGGCAGGATCAGGTCAGCCAGCTTGGCAGTCTCCGAATAAAACAAGTCGATCACAATCAAAGCGTCGAGCTTTTTCAATGCTTCCTCCACCAGATGGGCATTCGGGTTGGACACAACCGGGTTGGAGGAGAGCACGATCATGCTTCGGATATCGCCCCGCATGATGGCAGGGAACAGCTCGTAGGCGGGAATCCCTTTGCGTGGCAGCTTGCTTTCTTTGATGCCCCACACCTGCGCGATGTGACGGCGATGTTCTGGATTCTCGATCAAGCGATAGCCCGGCAGCTGATCCGCCTTTTGGCCATGCTCACGTCCGCCTTGCCCGTTTGCCTGACCCGTCACAGCCCCGTAGCCATTGCCCGGTGAGCCGATTTTGCCCGTCAACAGGACAAGATTGAGGTAGTTGCATACATTTTTCACACCCGTGACATGCTGCTCTACCCCTCGCGCCGTGAAAAGCATCCCGCTTTCTGCTTTTCCGTAAGCGCGGGCAGCCAGGCCAATCATATCGACGGGAACACCGGTAAGGGCGGCCACCTGCTGCAGATCCACTCGCCGCAGGTGCTCCAGCAGCTCCTCAGCACCCGTTGTATGCTGATTGACAAACGTCTCGTTTACAAATCCCTCATCCACGATCACCTTCAAGAGGCCGCTAGCCAGTATCGCATCCGTTCCCGGCTTTACTTGCAGGTGCAGATCGGCAATTTTGGTCGTGCCGGTTACCCGCGGATCGATCGCGATAATCACTGCACCATTTGCCTTTGCTTTGCGCAGATAGGCCATCATCGTCGGCTGACAATCGGCAATGTTCGTACCTGCCAGGATGATGCATTTGGTAAGCAGCAGATCGGAAAGCGGATTGGTCATACCCCGGTCGATGCCAAACACTTGATTGCTTGCGGATGCTGCCGAGGACATGCAAAAGCGGCCATTATAGTCGATGTATCTGGTCTGCAGGGCTACACGGGCAAATTTCCCGAGCAAATAGCTCTCTTCATTGGTTAAGGAGCCGCCGCCATAGACGCTAACGGCATCCTTGCCGTACTGTCTCTGCAGCATGTTGATTTTTCGTTTAAACCAATCCATGGCCGTCTTCCACGATACGGGTACATGCTTGCCATTGCGGCGCAGCAGCGGCGTTTGCAATCTCCCTTTATCCAGAGCAGGCGTATGGGACTCCATTCCTTTTACGCACATTCTGCCTTGATTTACGGGGTCTTCCTTATGCGGAGTGATGACATAACGGGTTGTATAGTAGGAGTGTTCTTTGTGTACTTGCATGCTGCATTGCATGCTGCAATACGGGCACTGCGACTGTGCGGTTTCCGTCCGTGAATACTTGCTCGCCAGATCTCGGAAGTGGTCAAGGAAGTTGTTCGGCAATCCGCTCTCTTCTCGCATAGGCGAACCTCCCTCCTACAGCCAGCATCATCCAGGCTGCAATCGATACGATAATGGTCAAAAACAAGAGTCCAGCGGTATAGGTTCCCGTCAATTCCTTGAAGAACCCGAGGATGGTTGGCAGGAAGAAGCCGCCGATGCCCCCTGCAGCGCCTACGATCCCCGTGACGACGCCAATTTCCTTTGAAAAACGCAGCGGCACCAATTGGAACACCGCGCCATTGCCCATGCCGTATCCCATCATGATCATGAACAGCACCGTCATTTGCAGCCAGAAAGGAAGCAGCTGGGACGATATGCTAAGTAGAATCGCGATCACGAAAAACAATACTTTGAGCACCGCCACGCCCCCGACCCGATCCGCCAGCCATCCGCCAATCGGGCGGCATACACTTCCGGCCACCACACATAGCGTGACGAAATCTCCCGTACTTACCGAATTCAATCCATACTGATCGTGGATAAAAATAGGCAGAAAACTCGTCATGCCGACAAAGCCGCCAAAGGTAATGAAGTAAAAAAAGTTAAACAGCCATGTATCCTTTTCTTTCAGCACGCTCATATATTCAGTCGCTTTTTTCGGAGCAGGTTGATTCGGGGAATCCTTGGCGATTAACACAAACGTCACGAACACGACCAACAGTGGAATCATCGCCAATCCGAACACCGGATGCCAATCGCCGAAATAATTCGCCAATCGCGGGGCAAACAAAGTTGCAAACAGTGTTCCGCTATTGCCCGCGCCGGCAATCCCCATCACGAGCCCTTGATAGTGCGGGGGATACCAGCGGCTGGCCAACGGCAGAGCGGCCGCAAAGCTAGCCCCAGCGATCCCTAACAAAAACCCGTAGGCATACAGCTCAGAAATTGAACCGGCAAATAACCATAAGGCTGCCAGCGGAATCATCGTCAGGCACATGCCCAAGATCGCCGTTTTTCTGCCGCCGATCGTATCGGTCAGCACTCCCATCAGAATACGGAATATCGAGCCCCCGAGAATCGGGATGGCAACCATCAAGCCCTTTTGCGACGGAGTCATCGGGATGTCCTGTGTAATGAATACACTTGTCGCTCCTAGCATGACCCAGAGCATGAAGCTGACATCAAAATAAAGCAAAGAACCTAACAACGTCGGCCAATGTCCCTCTTTCCAAAAACTTTTGTTCATTGGGCTTCCCTCCTTGTTAAATGAAAACAAAAAAAGCCTACCCATTGCGTTCATGGATAGGCTTCGTTGCCACTTGCGATACACCGTTGTATCGCGCACGTTTTATATTGGGAACAGTGTATGATATCAAACAAAGATTGTCAATTACATGTTATAAAATTTAACATTAAAAAAGCGTTTATCAAAAAAATAACCAAAAACCTCCAGACATCACCAAAGTTTTATGTTATATTATCTTACATTATTATTTTTGAAAAATGTGAAAACGGGAGGCATTCTGTCATGATCGAGTCCCTTTCCTTAATTACGGGTCCGCATCCTTCTCATCCCGCAGCTACGTTCTTATCTCAAGCCGGTTATGATGTGAAGCTGGCTCCCTCGATCGCTGATGTGCATCCTCTGCGGCCAGCTACACATGCCGTTATCTTGCCGGTCTCCTTTCTTTCCTTGAAGAATTGGTCATGGGAGCAGCTCGCCGTCTCTGTGCTGCCGGTAATCTGGTGGTGTGAGGAAGCCAACAATCCGCTCCCTGCCCCAAAAGAGATTCAGCCCGACGGCATCTTATTTTCCTCTATGTCCGCCCAGCAAATACAGTGGTCCATTCATATCGCCGCCAGCCAACATGCCAAACGGGCAGAACTCATCCGTGAAAAAGAAGCGCTGCTGCATCGGCTGGAAGAGCGGAAGTGGATTGAGCAAGCCAAAGGAATTCTATGTGAGCTGAAAAAAATAAACGAGGAACAGGCCTATCAATTCTTGCGGCAGCAAGCGATGAATGAGCGTAAGAAAATGGTGGATGTTGCACGGTCCATCGTGAATGTCTATCGGTTGATTCACGGATAAGTGTTGTCAGGGAGGGAGAACCATGCTGGAATTGTTAAAAGAGGTTGGCCGCGGAAAACGCGGAGCGAAAGATCTTACCTATGAACAGGCTCTGCAAGCGGCGGAGATGATTCGCACGGGAAAAGCGACGCCTGCGCAAATTGGCGCTTTTCTTATGGCAGAACGGATCAAAACGGAATCCATGGAAGAAATTCTAGCATTTATTGATCATTATCGCCAGGCAATTCCCCTTTTCTCTATGCCGAACAGTCTGGATTGCGCCGGTCCATACGATGGAAGGCGAACTTCCTTTTATGCGACTTTTCCAATCGCATTTGTCCTGACTGCCTGTGGCTTACCTGTCACACTGCACAGCAGTCCGACCTTGCCGCCGAAGTGGGGCATTGCCTTATACGACTTGATCCAAGAGCTAGGGCTTCCTCTCCAGCAAGATTCCCGCGAAGTCTATACTAAAGCGGCTGAAGCGAGCGGCTTCCTCTTTGCCGCTACCGAGCTGTGGCATCCCGATCTGCAGGCGCTGCGACCGCTGCGTCTCGAAATCGGTGTTCGCACGGTTTTTAATACGGTGGAGAAGCTGCTGCGCTTATCAGATGCTACTTACATGGCCATTGGCGTCTATCATGGTACTGTGTTTGAAAAAGTGGCCCAGCTTCTGCTCAAGCAAGGCATCACAAAAGGGATTGTCGTGCAGGGGCTGGAAGGCTCTGAAGACGTTTCGGTCCAAAAGCCAACCCGCACCTTGCTGATTCAAGGCGATTCCTACGAGCCATTGCTGATCGATCCCGAAGCTCTCGGGTTGAAAGCAGAGCTGCCTGAGATCGAATGGACACCTCGCCTGCAGCTCGATACTGCCATAGCCGTATTGAAGGAAGAAGCTGCTTTGCCCTATCGCAATATGGTTCTCTTGAACAGCGCTCTGCGGTTGTGGGTCACCGGGACCTGCGCGACTGTAGAAGAAGGCTTGCAGAAGGCGCAGCATGCCCTGGAGAATGGGCTGGCCTGGCGCCAGTTTCAACTGTGGCTGGAGCAGGTTCATTTCCACCATGCGGCTATGCAGGTTGAGCCAAGCAGCAACTTCTGAACGTATGCCGCTCTGATGTCGCAAAAATGATTACGGGCTCCGCCAATTTACTGGCGGAGCCCGTCGTTGCCTTTCGTTCAATATTGCAGTACGGCCACATCAATTCCGCTTACCGTAATGGAGCCGCTCACCCGCTCACCCGATAACAGATTGACATAGTCCTGATCCGCAGGAAGATCCAAGCGGACCTCATCCTGATTGTGATTAATGATGAGCAAATGCTTGTTTTGCTCGGTATCCCGCTGCAGTACCTCTACGTTTTCCGGAGCATTGAGCGGAGCCGCGATCCCTTTCTCGGTGATGATTTCCATCAGTAGTGCACCTAAGCACTCCGCGTCAAGTTCGGTTCCGATATAGACCGATCTTCCTGTCCCAAATGAATGGCTCGTCACTGCTGGACTTCCCGCGTACCAATGCCCCGTATATGTCGCGATTGCCTCCGCTCCTTCCAGCTGGATCACATCGCTCCAGAGCGAGCAGGCGAATGGTTGCCCTTGGTACGTAACCGTGTTGGTATGCCCGTGTGGATATGGATCAAATTCCTCCACTTTGATCCCCAGCAGCTTGCGCAGGGGAGCAGGAAACGCTCCCGGATAAAAACGGTCATTTTCATCCACAATCCCACTGAAATACGACACGATCAATGTGCCTCCTCCTGAGACAAAGCTCTCCAGGTTCTCGGCTTCCCCAGGTTTGATCATGTACAGCATAGGAGCGATCACGATCTCGTAAGAAGAGAGATCGTCTGAGGGCTGCACAAAATCAACCGCAATATTGCTCTTGAAGCACTCGTTATAATAAGCTGCCACTCGCTGCACATACGGCATATCATTGTGCGGCTTGGAATCCAGCTCCACCGCCCACCAATTTTCCCAGTCAAAGATGATCGCGACCTTGGCAGGCGTGCGTGCGCCAATCAGCCCATCCAGCTTCTTCAATTCTTGGCCCAGCTCTTTCACTTCCCGATAGATGCGGCTGTTTTCATCGTTGGAATGCGGGATCATGCCACCGTGGAACTTTTCGGCCCCGGCTCTGCTTTGCCTCCATTGGAAGAAAAGAATGCCGTCCCCGCCATGCCCGATGGCGGAATAGCTCCATAAACGCATGACACCCGGACCTTTGTTCACATTGATGTCGCGCCAGTTCACTTGGCTGGTGACCTGCTCCATCAGAAAAAACGGTTGCCCTTTGCGCAAACTGCGCATCAAATCATGCATCATCGAAGCCCTGACCGGCAGCCCTTCCCTTGGATCAGGGTAGGAATCCCAGGTCGCTACATCCACCTCTTTCGCCCAGCGGAAATAATCCAGCGGTTTGAAAAAATCCATGAAATTGGTGGAGATTGGCACGGCTGGCGTGATCTCACGGAGGATCCGTTTTTCCGTTAGGTACAGATCCAGCAGGGAATCATTCATAAAACGGAAGTAATCCAGCTGCTGGCCGGGATTGCAAAAGGTCGGCGCCTTGCGCGGCGGCTGAACCTCTTCCCATTCCCCATACTGCTGACTCCAGAATCGCGTTCCCCAGCGCGCATTCAGCTCCTCGATGCTGCCGTAACGCTCCTGCAACCAGCTGCGGAAAGCGGCCGCGCAGTTGTCGCAGTAGCATCGCGAGACATGACAGCCGTACTCGTTATTGATATGCCACATCTTGAGCGCGGGATGATCCTTATACCGCATCGCGATGGCCCGCACCAGTTTTTCGGTATATGCTTTCAGCGGCTTGTGATTGGGGCAGTAATGCTGACGGCTGCCAAAGGACAGGCGCGTACCGTCCGCCTCTACCGGCAGGGAATCGGGATATTTTCGCACGAACCATGCGGGAGTAGAAGCGGTCGCGGTCGCCAAATTGATGCCGATGTCATGGGCATGCAGAATGTCGATGACTCTGTCCAGCCAGGAAAAATCGTATTCTCCGTCTCTCGGTTCAATTTTCCCCCAGCTAAAGATCCCGAGCGATACCAGATTCACGCCTGCTGCCTTCATCAAGCGGGCATCTTCCAACCAGATGTCTTCGGTCCATTGCTCTGGATTATAGTCGCCCCCATAGCTCATATGCGGAATCAGCTTGGAAACCTGTGGAATGGCCGAAGCCTCCGTTGATAATAATTGATCCATGATCGCACTCCTCCCCTATTTTTCGTTGTCTCAATCTTGCTGGATGCTTGCCATCACCCTTTTACAGATCCACTGAAAGCACCTGACACAAAGTATTTTCGGAAGAACAAAAAGAGAATGATGATGGGTACTAACCCGATGACCGAACCAGCCATCACTTCTCCATACTTCACCACGTTGCCAGGTGCCACCATCATCGACAGCATGAGCGGCAGTGTCAGCATGTCCTTGTCATTGACAGCGACCAGCGGCCAGAGAAAGTTCCCCCACTGGCTCATGAAGGTGACGATGCCCAGCGCGGCGCAGGCCGGTTTCATGGTGGGCAACACGATGCGCAGAAATGTCCCGAATTCGCTGGAACCATCCATCCGGGCGGATTCAATCAGCTCATCCGGAAAGCCCATCATCTGCTGGCGCATCAGAAATACGCCAAAGCCCGTGACCATATTCGGCAATATCAATGCATAGTAGGTGTTGATCCACTCCAGCTTCATCATGATGATAAATAGAGGAACCAGCGTCACCTGCGCCGGGATCATCATCGTCATCAGCACGAGGAAAAACAGGATCTCTCGGCCTCGAAAGGAAAACTTCGCAAACGCATAGCCGGCAAGGGCAGATAGGAACACCGTACTGATCGTCGTGATTCCGGAAACAATCAGACTGTTGAGCATTGCTCTCCAGACAGGCATGCTGCTTTCCAATCCGCGCAGATTTTCGAGAAAATGTCCTCCCGGCAGCCAAGCAGGCGGCGTTTTAAAGATATCTCCCTCTGCCAATGTAGAAGCGGTAAACATCCAGTAGAAGGGATAGATCGATATGAGCGCACCAATGCCGAGCAACACGTAGGCAAGTAGCATACCCGCATCTTGGCGGAATCCTTTTCCCATCAGATCTCCCCTCCTTTGGATAGCCGCAGCTGAATATAGGACAATACCGCGATAATCGTCATGACGATATACGCCCCGGCAGAGGCAAGCCCAAAGTTAAAGGTCTTGAAGGCTGCCTGGTACAAATATTGGATGGAGGACAGCGTCTCGTTATTTGGCCCTCCGCTAGTCAAGACATAGGGCTCGGTGAAGATCTGCAGCGTCCCGATCGTGGATAGAATCATGCAAAACAAGAGAATGGGCTTTAATTGCGGCACCGTGATGGCAAAAAAACTCCTGACTCTCCCAGCCCCATCAATGCTGGCTGCTTCATACAGCTCTTTGGGGATCATTTGCAGCCCGGATAGAATGATGACACTGTTGTACCCTGTCCACCGCCACGTCAAAGCGCAAATGATCAAGATCTTTGCCCAAAAACCGTCTGTTCGCCATGCAACCGGGTCCAGGCCGAGCCATTGCAGCAGCTGATTGACCATCCCCGACGATTCATTGAAAAACATCGAAAAGACGAGTGAATAAGTGACGAGGTCAATGATCGCCGGGAGGAAAAAAGCCACTTGCAGCAACCCGCGGAATTTTAATCGCTCGGAGTTCAGCAGCGCAGCGATGCATGTGGCCAATATCAGCATCACGGGTACCTGTACAAGCAGGATCATGCCCGTATTGAGCAGAGACTTGCCAAACAACGGATCGGTAAACAGGTGCACGTAATTATCCAAGCCGACAAATTCCATGTTTCCCGCTTTCCATTTGCTAAAGCTTAGTACAAATGAATAGATCAAGGGATACAGGATAAAAGCGAGGAAGAGAAGAAAAAAGGGCAGGATGAACAAGTAGGGAGCCACGCCTGCCCTTTTTCCGGAAAGCTCATGCTTTCGCTGCAGGTGAACCCGCGGCTGCTTCTTTGCCTTGTCAACCGCGGTTTGCTCGCTTGCAGGTTGGATCACTGTGGTCACCTCGCTTCTGCTGCTCATGGGGCAATTTTCAGACCGGATGCCTTGGATGCTTGTTCTTCCGCTTGCTTAAACGCTTCCTCGATTCCGGCTTTTCCACTGAGCACCGCGCCATTGGCATCCTGAATGGGCTTTGACAGATCCAGGAATTCGGGCGGGAATTTCAGCTCGGGAATATTCGTCGAGACCTCGCCAAAGAACTCTGCCAACGGGAAGCCGAAATATTCATCGTTCTTCTTGAAGTTTTCCGATTGATAGTACGGTGTCCATGATGGGAACAGACCGTATTTCATCTGAACATCTTCACCTTCATTCGTTAGTAGCGAGTATTCGATAAACGCCCAAGCGGCTTCCTGATTCTTAGATTGTGTGGTAATGGCGAGGATTGAGCCGCCTAGGTTTGCCTGATTGGGTCCGCCTTCTGTAAAGGCCGGCATTGGCATCACACCCCACTTGCCCTGTTGGTCTTTGGCCTGATGGCGGATCGTGCCTGCATACCAGACCGGGAAGACGACTGTTGCTGTTTCCCCATTCACGACCGCACGGATACGTTCGTCCCAAGTCGGCGTATTGATGGTAATGCCTTCGTCCTTTAACCGCTTTGTCATTTCCATTGCTTTGATGTTGGCTTCCTGTGTGAAGTCGATTTCTCCGTTGGCATTGGTAAACGAACCACCCAACTGATTCATCAGCATCAGCCACATATCCATGTCGCCTGTAGCTGTATGATCAAGCGATGTCATTTTGACTTTTCCACCAAGCTTGCTTTGCAGCTGCTTACCTGCCTCGATGAATTTATCCCATGTCGTCAATGTTTTCGGATCAATGCCCGCCTGTTCAAAATAATCCTTGCGATACCACACACCCACCGGCCCCAGATCCCATGGAACAGCGTAGGCCTTGCCGTCTTTTTCTACACCTGCCCATGCTGTTTTCGCGAACTCTTGTTTATGGCTTTGCAGCTTATCGGTCAGATCGACAAATTGATCGGGGAACTTTTGCAGAAAGCTTTGAAAATCCCTGTTTTGGGTCTGGATGATATCTGGTGCACCCATCCCAGCTGTTAAAGAGGGGATGATCTGCTCGTAATTGTTGGTCACCCGCTGGATCGTGACCTTCACATTCGGATATTTTTTATTGAAGCCGGGTATTTCTGCTTCTAAGGCATCTGCTGCATCATTCCACGCTGCTACCTTGATTTCTCCCGACAATCCGCCACCGCTTCCGTCAGCAGACTGCGGTGCGGCTGTATTCCCCTGATTCTCGCTCGTCGGGGATGAACATCCTGCAAGCAAAGAGAGTATCGTAAAGAAAATGAACCCACGGCGTACCCATGCTGCTCGTTTCATACCATTTCCTCCTTTGGCCACGAAAGAATGCGCTTTCAAAATACCGAATTTTACAAAAACATTGTCTGCAACTGTAACTTTTCCCCCTATTCGACTAACTAAATTATCTTTATTAAGTTTCGCTTACTCCCTATAATAGTATCAACTGGAAGCTGAGACCATAAGCGAAATCGAACATGAATGGGACATTTTGAACATCGATGAGGAGGAGAAACCATGCTGCTGCCAATCCGCTTTTTCCCCTGGCAAGATGATTACTTCAACCTTCCTCTGCGCCCATACACCGTCGGCTATCATCAGGAAAATCATATCATCCGCCCCGAAGGCTACTCTGCTTCGCAAATACTCATTACCTTAAACGGTAAAGGCCGCTTGCGTGTACAGGGTATGGAGGAGCAGGAACTCGCATCCGGCAACGTGTTGTTTTTGCGGGCAAAAGTCCCACATGAATACTACCCCGTTTCCGATGAGCCATGGGAAACGGCCTTTGTCTCCTTCCATGGCGAAGCATTCCTTGACCTGTATCAACTCCCGGATTGTCAGCTGACCCAAGCAGAGTCTTTGACTCCTTTCTTTTCAATCATCGAAGAGCTATGGGCCTTGACGATCCAGAAAGAGGAAGAAGCCATGTGGACGGCCGCGAAACAGCTGTATGCCCTGCTGCTTGAATTCCACCGACTGACACTGGCTCCCGGCAAAATGAACGGCATGTTCCAATCGTGGAATCCCCGTGAGACCGCTCTTGTCCGGGTAGCGGATTATTTGAAAGAAAACTTCAGCTGCCCGATCATCATGTCGGAGCTCGCCAAATCAATGGGGTACACCCAACAGCATCTCAATCGTCTGTTCAAAAAAGAATTCGGGATGAACCTCCATCGGTATCTGCAGGAAATCCGCCTGGAAAAGGCCCGCTGCTTATTGCACGACAATCCGGATATGTCCATCCAGGAAGTAGCCACACGAATCGGGTTGGAAACGGGCTATTTTATCCGCGTCTTTCGCCGGTATGTCGGGATTACGCCGACACAGTTCAAGCAGACCTCGAATCTATATTCGCGCGATGTGAAAGCCTGAACAAAAAGAAGGTATCTTTCAAAGAGAAGATACCTTCTTTTCTATAAGGAAGAGATTGGATACACGTACTATTGCATGATCGGTACAATTTCTACAAATGAATCGCCTTGAACCACCAGTCGTATATCTCGCAGATTTTTTGTCGTCGCAAGCTTCCCCTGGTATTTCATCGCTGTATCAAACTCTTTGGTCACACTGCCTTCGTCTGTCTTCAGTGGGATCAGCGTATTGTCTTCGATTGCGTAAACTTGGAAGTTTGAAACAAATACCGTACCCTTATTGGCACTGATCACCCATTCGTTGCCGAGAGCTTCTGCTTTTACGGTTGAATCGTCAAACAAATCAAAACCTAGCTTTTTGTGAATCACATGCTTTTTCCCATTCGATGCTGAAGCTGTCACTGTGACAACATCCAGTGGCGAGAAAACATCATAGCTTTTGAGGAGATTGAAATTGCCTTTTTCGTCTACCGGAACATTTACAGATACCCCTGCGTATGAAACGGCAACCGATTTGATTTCTTTATCGGCGACAGTACCTCTGACGGTCAAATCAAGTTTCGTATTTGCTGGAGCTTGAGCTCGCGGCATGATGATATAGGCTGAAACATCATCGTTTACGAACAGCTCGGCAGTTTTCTCATTTGTGACCGTCGCTTCGCCCGAAGTTCTGCTTTTTTTCCCATTTACGCTTTCCGTTACATAATATTTATCGCCTCTTGCTTGCTTCGCAAAAGCAACATTCCCTTTACTGTCTGCGACCTTGGAGCCATGATTATAGATGCGATTGCTACGTGAACCCACAATTGTTTGAAACAGCGTAACCACAGCGCCCGGGGTAGCTCCTTGGACCTGAATGGTTCCATGGCCACCGGTAACCGCTAAATCCGTGGTTTGGCTGGGAGTAGGGCTTGGTATTGGATTCGGTGTTGGATTGGTTGGGTTTGGCGCTGGGTTAGGTGTCGGCTCTGCTTCCCCGCCATTCATCGGTTCCCCGAACGTAATCGGTTCGGAATAGATCGTGTCATCAGGCGTTTCGATTTCCAGCACAAAATACTGTCCTTCCTCGATATCCCCATTATCATTCGCAAACAGATCAAAAGTAACTGTCCCTTCGAAGGTTCCCACCGGATCTTTCGGACTTGGTCGGAAGGCTGGCGTAATGACCTTTTGCCCTTGAACGATCCCCAGCAGCCAGCCGACTCCTACGCGATTGGTTCTCCAGATGCCATGATAATTCTCTTTCCCAAATACATCGGTGGAACGCAGGATGATCGCATTCACGACCGTTTTTTGTGCAAAATGGATGCTGGCTTGAAAATGACCGTCTCTACTTCCATCCGGCTTGAATTCAGCGCTGCCGGTCTTATCGAATTTTTTCTCCAGCAAGGCAAATGATTTGATCGTAACAGCTGAAGCTGCCGATTGTTCCTCCGCATTCGCGATACTTCCCAGCAAACAGATTTGCAAGGCGCAAACGGAAACCAGCATCGCTTTTCTTACTTTCTCCCACTTCATCGTAAACCGCTCCTTAACAAGTTGATCATTTTGGAATGGTTTAACTATACGCGCAGGGAATTCCCGGGAACAAGGGAATCCGCTCCCGCCTTTTTGGGAAGTTGTCCGGGAGCGATTTCGGGCATGAAAAAGGATCCTGCTGTGTGCAGAATCCTTTTCATAGGGAATATCAATCCATTCATATATTTTTGGAATGCAAGTGTTCGCAAAGTTTTCTCGGGTTAAGTGAATCTACCTCTCGCTTTGGAAACAACTCATTCCCGTTAATCGTTGTTTCGATTGCCTTACCCTATTTACCTGCTACTAGTATGAACCTTTTGACAGTATTTTATACATGCTCAAAGCGATCACGCCTCCCTGTTTTTTTGATGGATGAAGGGGTTGACATTGACACTAGTGTCATCCATTACACTGAGTCTCGATCAATGAAAAAAAGGAGGCATTTCCTATGAAACTTGACGACATGACCACCACAGGGCGTTCGCCCGTCACCGTACTTGGCATGGGGCCAATGGGCCAGGCTCTTGCCCGCGCGTTCCTGAAAAACGGCCATCCGATAACCATATGGAACCGGACAGCCGGGAAAGCCGATGCGCTTATCGAAGAAGGGGCAGTTTGGGCAAATTCGGTCCATGATGCCATTGCAGCGAGCCCGCTGGTGATCATTTGCGTGCTGGATTACGACGCTGTTCATGCTATCCTTGATCCCGTGGGCAATCAGCTTACTGGGCATACGCTGGTGAACCTCACCGCTGACACACCGGAGCGAGCTCGCGAAATGGCCGCTTGGGCCGCTGCGCATGGGGCAGACTACCTCGATGGAGCGATCATGACCCCGACCACGACAATCGGGCACTCCACAGCTGTGATCCTGTACAGCGGTCCAATCACTGTCTATGAGACTCACAAAGTTTCTCTAGCCAGCTTAGGTGGCACGTCCACACATCTCGGCACAGATCCTGGACGTGCTGCAGCTTTCGACGTGTCCCTGCTCGACATTTTCTGGACGGCCATGAGCGGTTACGTCCATGCCCTAACGCTTGCGAAGGCTGAGCATATCACGGCACGAGACCTGCTTCCTTATGCCAAAGGGATCGTGGACATTTTGCCAGATATCATGGAGTACATGGCTGATGAGGTGGACAGTGGTAGCTATCCGGGAGACAGCTCCAACCTCATTTCGGCTGCGGCAGGCATGGAGCACATCATTCATGCAGGCAAACACCACGGCATTGATGTCAGTGTCCTGAGTTCCGCGAAAGCGATCGTTCAGCGCACCATCGATGCAGGCCATGGCACGGACGGCTTCTCACGGTTGACCGAAACGCTTGCCAAGCCGTGAACGGATTCACCCTCGATTCTCGCAAAAGATCCCGGCCCTTGATCAGGACCGGGATCTCTGTTTTCCATCGTCTTACCCTTTTACAACGTAAGTCTTGCTCATATGATCGTGCAGCGCACGTTTTTTGCTGTCAAATCCGGCCATGATGTAGCCGATCATCAAGATCAACGCGGAGACAAACTTCCCGATGGACTCTCGCAGCAAAATCCAGCCCCAGCCGTTTGGACCGCCGTCTTTGCTGACTACTCGGATTCCCACTGCCATTTTCCCCAGCGTCTGTCCAAGCAGCACCGTCATGATGACATAGTACGCGATGCTGACGATCGTTAATGCTAGATTGAGCAGGGCTGGCGGTTCCAGCAGGTCAACCCCCGCCATCCAGTAAACCAGAAATTGAAAAGCCATCATCACGATGCCGTCCAGCAAGCTGGCCACAAACCGGATCCAAAACCCAGCGTACCGATATTCAACAGTCGTGATTTGCTCCTTATCAGGCGCTAGTTCCCCATTCAGTTCCATATCTGCTCCTCCTCCAGATTCGCTTCCATCAAGGTCGATACATATAATAAAGACCTGTTTTTTGCGAAAGATGCGGCACTACCTTCTCCATAACGCTCGCTACGGACGTCTCGGTTTGCGCGCTCATGTCCCCTAACAGGATCGAGGTTAAACTTTCTGGCACTTCGTAACGGACGATTCTCGCTTCCGTCAGACCACTCGCCTTCACTGTATAACGAGTCGCGTCCTCAAGCGAGCCAAATTCGTCAATCAACTTCAATGCTTTGGCCTGTTTGCCTGAGTAGATACGTCCATCCGCGATTTTCAAGACTTGCTCGCGGGGGAGCTTTCTTCCGTTGGCAATGACATCGACGAACTGCTGATAGCTCTCGTCAACCAATTGGGTGAATACCTGCTGCTCGGCAGGGGTCATCTCCCGCAACGGGTTGCCAATATCCTTGAAAGCACCGCTTTTGATCACATTTTCTTTGTAGCCTGCCCAGTCGGCCAGCTCTTCGTAGTTCGCGATGGAAAAGATGACGCCGAGGCTGCCTGTCAATGTGGATGGATTGGCAAAAATATAGTCAGCAGGCGCAGAGATGTAATACCCACCCGAAGCTGCCATCGCTCCCATACTCACAATGACTTTTTTCCCTTTCTTTTTCATCTCCAGAATCTTGTTGTGAATTTCATCAGATGCGACAACCTCACCGCCCGGGCTATTCACACGGAGAACGACACCTTTGACATCATCGTCCTCCAATGCCTGATCCAATTGCTCTAAAAAATCAGGGGAGTTAAAGGAGCTGCCAAATCCTGCACTCTCGGCGATCGCGCCATCTACAAACAGCTGTACGATTTTCGCTTCTCCCTTTCCTTCCACTTCTTTTTCTTCCCATACGCGATTTGCTGATTCATCTGTAAGGTCATCCGCATTGACAACCAGTACGACGACCAATACGGCGAACATGACGCCTATAATCGTCCACGCCCATCCCTTTCGAGACATTTTCGACACTCCCATCTGCTTTTGATCGTCTGCAGCACTACCGCATTGACGATTCTCTTTGTTCTACCGTGTACTACGGTTTTGCACTGGAAAAAGTTTCATATGTTTTTTCACCGTTTGACCCATAATGGACGATATTCGATCCACCCTTGGGCATTCATCTCCACTCCCTGCAGCTCCGGTCGTGACGTAATGCGCATATGTTCACGGTATAACGGGAGCAAAAACCCTTGCTGAAGCAGCAGCTGCTCAATCCGCTGCAATGTGGTGGTCCTTTCGTCATTCCTTCCTTGAAAAAGAATGGCTGTTTCTTGACGAATCCTTTCCTTCAACTCTTCATCCATATATCTGCTGATAAAGCTATCCCCCATCAAGCATAGATTGAGTATGGATATTTCCAACCGCTCGTCAATCGTAGCGCTGTCATGGATCATATCCGCTTCCTCCACAACCGCATCCTGCAGCAAATCAGAGTGCGCAAAAAAATGCGTGGTAACCGTGATGCCGTACTGCGCACAACGCTGGGTGATCCAATCCGCATCCTCCCGATGATCCTGGTCGGGATATGTATGAAGCCGCAGATTCCACTCCTGCTCCCCGAGCTGCTGCAATAGATCGAACGGATTGCGATCCAAAGGCTCTGGCGGTGCAGTAAACAGCTCCGGAAGAAAACCTGATGCCATTTGATGGCGACCTCCCTTTACTTCCCTGAGCAGAGCTGCAGGCTGCAGGATAAGTCTCAACGCTTCCCGAAAGATGGGATTGGCTAAAGGCCCGTTTTTCCGTGTATTGAAAGTCACGAATTGTACGCTCCAGACTGTCCGTTCCGTCCTTTTCCACGACAGGCTTTCCGATAAATACTGCGGCTTTGCTTCAACTGATCCAGTATCATCGGCATACAGGATCCCGTAAGAAGAGGTCGCTTTTGCCCCTTCCTCCTCGAACCAACCATCTGGGACGATCAACAGATCGATTCGATCCAGATGAGCCCGCTCCCGAAAATAAGCGTCAAAAGCGGTCAGCACAACCATGGCATCATCACAGCGCACAAGCTTAAACGGACCTGTACCTACGGGATGCTTCAAGGCAGCATCTCCATGCGTTTCGTAATACGCTCTGGATAATATGGACAGCTGCTCACTGCTTAAGAGCTCCAGCAGCATGAAATGGGGGCGGTCCAGCCTGATCGACAGCTTGTAGTCATGCTCAACCCGAATCTCGCTGACGCCATCCAGCATCCAGCGATAAGGAGAGCTTGTCTGCGGACAGCGAATCCGTTCCAAAGAAAACACCACATCGTGGGCGGTCAACAGCTGCCCGTGATGAAACAGCACTCCCTTTCTCAGATAAAAGGTCCACTCATCGCCGCGTTCATTCTGTTCCCAATAGTGGGCAAGATGAGGCTCAATCTGATGGGTTTCCGGGTTATACCGTACCAGCGGATCATAGATTTGCTTGATCAGATGACATTCCGAGCGATAGGAAGCAAATGCAGGATCAAGGGAACCAATCGTATGATTCAGCCGCATCCGCAACGTATCAATGATGCGTTCCCCCTGCTTTTCATGATGAAACCCGAAATGGCTGCGCAGCCACTCTTGAAACGATTCTGGAAGCTCTGGTACCAGCGCTTTGTAAGTCTGGCATAAAGCTAACGCTTCGTTGATTTTTCCCTTGAGCACCAGCTCCCTGGCTTGTCCAAAAAGAAGCTCCGCAGGCTCTGTCAAAAAGAGCAGCTGCGAGCGATTTCCGCGCCCGCGCCCCGGTCTCCAGATGAGCCAATGCAGCTCGGCCAGTTTTTTGATGATCAGTTTGCTATTGCGCGGCGTGCAGCAAAGGATATGGGAGATTTCCTCCAAAGATATCTCTGTATGTCCCCCGGGCATGACAGATCCCGCGTGCTGATAAAGCCGTATATAATCATCGATTGCAGACATCGTTATCCCTCCGAAAAGATGAAAGTTTGGCGGCTGGATCTCTGCCCTTTTTCCCTTCTGATCTGCGATTTAGAATGTTCTCACAGCAAAGGGGGTTAAAAATGAAATACATCATCCACGCCATTACTCATCGTTATCATCCTACCATTCAAATCCGTTTTGTGGGGGAGTTATTAACAAGTCTGACTGGCTCCATGCTTGCGCCATTTCTGCTTTTGTATTTGCATGACAAACTCGGTGGCTCTGTCCTGTTGCCGATGATCATCGTGGGCTTGCAGCCACTGACTGATATTTTCATCACGATGGTCAGCGGGGGCATCGCCGATCGTATCGGGAGAAGGCCTGTGATCTTGTTTGCGCTGCTGCTGCAGATCGTCGCGATTAGCGGATTTATCGTAGCCGAATCGGTCTGGGCTTTTGCCTTACTTTACATGCTTAATGGCGCTGGCCGCTCGCTCTATATCCCGGCACAGCGGGCGCAAATTGCCGATCTCGTCACCGAACAACAGCGGGCGGAAGTGTTCAGTGTACTTTCAACTATCGGTTATGCGGGACAAATCGCCGGACCGATTCTAGGCCTCTTGCTTTTTCACTTCCATTCAGCCGCTGTTTTCGGGCTGGAAGCTATGTCGTTAACGGCTTATCTGCTGCTGTTCTGGTGGAAAGGGGCAGAGAGCCTTCCTACCCGCTCTGCAACTTCAGGAGCTACCGCGGTCTCCCGTCCCGCTTTTTCACTGCCTCGCTTCTTACGTGAGAACCGGGCTGTGCTTGGTCTGATGGTCTCGACCTTGCCGATCAGCTTCTTTTATTCACAGACCGAGACCAACCTGCGGATTCATTTGCAGCAGACGTTTACCGATCATCTCGCCATCATTGCAAGCCTGGCGACGGCTCATGCCATTCTCATCATCCTGCTGCAAATCTGGCTGGTCAAACGTACAGAGACACTGCCGATCAAGCGAATTCTCCTGATCGCGGGGATCTCTTATCTGACGGCTGCGCTCTTGCTGGGCTATTCCCACTCCTTCGTTCTTCTGCTCGTAGCTCAATTGGCTATGACGATCGGAGAAGTGATCGGACTTACCCATTTGCTTAACTATGTGGCAGCACTGGCGCCTCCAGAAAAACGCGGGCTGTATTTCTCGCTTTATGGCATGCACTGGGACATTTCTCGCACCGTTGGCCCTGTCACGGGAGGCTGGATCTTGACACAGTCTGGAGGTCAAGCGCTCTTTACCCTCTGCGCGTTGCTGCTTGCTGCAGGAGTTGTGGCACATCATTTGGTCATTACTTGGATTTCGCGTTCCCACAAGGACGGTGACGAAACAAATTCTAAGCTCTATTTGCCAAACCAGGGATAGTCGCCCGGACACCTTTCCTCCCTTAGGCATATGCTGTTAGCCGAGGCAGAATCATTCTCGCACGCGAAAAAGGAGGAAATAGCATGTCTAAAGGGATCTTGGGCGGAGATGGCATCATGCTGATTCTGGTGCTGTTCATTTTGTTGACGATTATCGGTGCGGAAGACTAATCCATGGTGAAGAGGGCGGCTTAACCGGCTGCCCTTTGCTTATTGGTGCGAATGTACAGAAAAATTCTCCCCACTCATAACTCCCGTTTTTGGTGGAACAGTATCGCGTAGGGACCACTAACACCACGAAGGGAGCGTATCCGTCCTTGAAACGTATTGGTTATGTATGCAGCATCATCTTCCTGCTGGCCCTGCTGCCGCTCTATGCATCGATCACCGACGCTGCGGACAAGCCTTACCACTTTGGTTTTAAGAAAAGCAAGAATGGACAACCTGCCTCGATTGATCAGGAGGGCTTCAAGCATCTGTTGGAGAAGCATGGCGCGATATTTACGGGTGACCCAAGCAAAAAAGACCTTTATCTGACCTTCGACAACGGGTACGAAAATGGCTATACACCCAAGATTCTGGATATCCTAAAAGCGAAAAAGGTGCCCGCCATCTTTTTTGTCACAGGCCATTATGTAAAGGATCAGCCGGAGCTGTTAAAGCGAATGGCGGCCGAGGGCCATTTGATCGGGAATCACTCCTGGAGCCATCCGGACATGACCCGGGTTTCCAATGAGAAGATCAAGGACGAGCTGGACCGTGTAAAAGAACAGGTTGCCCAAATTACCGGCCAGCAGCATATGCGCTACTTGCGGCCACCCCGCGGAATATTCAGCGATCGGACGCTTGCGACCAGCAAAGCGCTGGGCTATACCCATGTATTTTGGTCCGTCGCCTATAACGACTGGAACGTCAACGCGCAAAAGGGCTGGAAGTACGCGCACGACAAAGTGATGGCACAGCTGCATCCCGGAGCAGTGATTCTGCTTCACGCCGTGTCGAAGGATAATGCAGATGCCATGGGACAAATCATTGACGATGCCCGCAAGCAAGGATATGAATTTAAAAGTCTGGATGACATGCAAATCTTGGTGCCATAATCGATATGGTCGGCTAGCCAGATAGGTGGCCATGCCATCATAGTATGTAGCAGGGGCTGTCCCAAAGTCTGATGTGGACCTTAAGGATAGCTCCTGTTTGTCTGTCCCTAATAAGGCGGGGGGAAAGCAGGGGCAAACTGCTGATGCAGTACTGTGTTCCCTTCTTGGATCCGACCGTTCTCATTGATGCCCCAAGCATTCACCAGAATGGGGGAGATCGTCGAATCAACCGGAAGTGTTACGAGAATTTCATACATAGGAGGTGAAGGGAGATCCAATATCGGCGGGTGGGCATGGATGAGCAGAAGCTGGCGAGGCGGGATCGTGAAGGTAAAGGGAGTTGTAATCGGAGAAATCGCTCCCGAGCCAGTCTCTTCGTCATTACTGTCGGTCGGTTCTTCCTGGGTATCTGCTTCTTGGCTGTGTTCTTCCGCTGGTTCTCCTTGTATGTTCTCTCCTGTGTATTCCTCTTCTACAGCTTCCTCTCTTTGTAGGCTCTCTTCGTTTGCCTGTCCTTGCATGCTCTCTCCTGAAATGTCCTCGCTTGATACGTCCTCTACGAGGGTACTTCCTTGATTATCCTCTTCTGAAGGATTCATTAACTCTCCACCTAAGAAAGCAAACTTGGCATATTCTGATGGATCGCTCGGGTTTTGCCAATCCAAGATGGAGATGGTGACGGGATGGGAGCTGGCGGGATCTTGATTAAAGAGCGAAACAAGTAGCAATTCCGTGTTCGGGTTTCGAAACATTAGACCTGAGGTTCGGATCGAGCTGGTTCCATTTGAGAGTGATACATGAAAGATCGGGTTTACGTTAACGACAGGATTGGGTGGAGTCACATATTCGAAATTTACTTCATCTCTTGCTACAAAGCTATTTTCACGAGTGCGACTGGTTCGTCTGCGTTTTGAGGGCAAACCCGTACGACGCCTAGCCTGTTTGCGCAGACGATGTTTCGATTTGGCCGCCATTTTCAACCCCCTAGGCAAAAGTTTACTATATACTACTCACGCTACTATTTTTATGTATCCGCATTTTCATCAGGGGAAAAGCGGAAAAATAAAAGACGTCGAATTCGTTCCCACGAATCTGACGTCCCCGGTGCTTCTCCTGTTTTCTTCTCTGTTCAATCAGCGGTCGTTCCGGCTTTCGTTCCACCGGATTCACTCCGTGCCATGATCCGCGCTTGAGGCTGGGATCCATTTTGCCTTCCCGCACCAGCTTTTGGCGCAGTCGCTTCGCTTTTCTTGCCATACTCAATCATCTCCTTGAGGAAAGGTTACTGCTTATTTTACAACAGGTTTCCAATAAAAGAAAAGGCTCCATCTCATAAGCAATGAAGCCTTTCTAAGTCACTGCTACCTCTCTGGTAGGCTATCATCTTTTAACAAAGGACTTCCACGGTAAATCCGCCCGGAGCATTCACATAGAATGTCCAGCCATGCAATCTTTGTGGCGGCGGTACATCAAACCCATCATCCTTTAATCGCTGATTGATCTGGTTAACCTTCTCTTCACTCTCCTGAATGAAGCCGATATGAAACGTATTGGGATAGCTTACCTGAGCGCCTTTCATCAATGTAATGACAGACCCATCATCGTCAAAAAGAACCGCGAATGAATCACCACGCAAATGTCCAACTTTCAGTTGAAAATATTTTTCCAAAAACTCTCTGGCCGCCTTCACATCGGTAACCGTTAGATTGACATGATTCAGCTTCATTGGCTACACCTCCCCTCTTTATGTATCACCATTGTTTTCTTACCGCTTATCGTAAACTTTTTAAAGCGCCGCTCCAAGCAATCACTTGGTCAAGCATCGCGTTTATATTGGCCACATGCAGCTCTGCGGGTTTAAATACTTTAAAATTTTCGACGTCTGTAAATATGGACAGTGTCGGATGCACGCGAACGTCGGCCACTAGCAATTCACCCAAGATCCCGCGCAAATGCTCTGCGGCACGAGCTCCTCCGGTCGAGCCATAACTGACGATGCCGGCAGCTTTGTTATTCCATTCTTTGTAGGCAGAGTCCAGCGCATTCTTTAAGGCGCCGGTAATACTGTGGTTGTATTCCTGAACAATGAATACGTATCCATCCATTTCATCGATTTTTTGCGCCCAGGCTTTTACTCCCGGTTCTTCTCCCGTTCCTTCCCCGAAAAACGGCAGCTTATATGTTGCGATATCGATAAGCTCATACTGTGCATCCCCTCGATTATCTGCAATTCCTTTCACCCATTCACCGACTTGCGGGCTAAGGCGTCCTTGACGAGTACTCCCCAAAATAATGCCAATTTTCAAATTCGCTTTCATATCGTTTCTCCTCCTTTTTTGTAAAAGCGCGGCTTGCCTTGATCCTGCTTATGCCTTGCGAACTGAAAGTAGTAAAACGCGAGAAGCCCTACATGTAACAAAGCCAATACCAGAAACACATTGCTGAATGTGATGCCGTTCGGATTCGTATTAACGGGGTTCCAATGCACCTCGGAACCGATATCCACCACCTTTCCATAAACACCGGCAGCGAATCCGCCACCGATGAAATTCAACATGGTCAAAAAGCCCATTCCCACGCCTGCCTGTTCTTTGGGCAAGCTCTGCGATAATGATTGGGATATAGCGATCATCATAAACGTCTGTCCTACATTCCCTAAGATGAGAAAGACTGCGATGTAGAGGGGAGATGCTCCCGTAAAGGTGGAAAGCAGCAAAAAACAGAGGAACAGAGATCCGGAGGCTAGCGAAAAAAGGGATGTACTGCCACGCGTATCCGCCAACCTGCCGCCCCATTTTCCGAGAAGCGCCGAAGCCACCGCAGCAGGGACCATCGCATAGCCGATCCAGCTTGAAGGCAACTTTTGTACATCCGCTAACAGCAAGGGGGTTAAGAAGTAAAGGGAGAACCCAATCCCACTGACGAGAAAAGCAATGACCAACCGCATGGAATATTGCTTGGTAAAAAGCTGTGGTTGAACAAACGGCTTAGTAGCGATGCGAATCCGTATTACGAATAGCAGCAGGGTCATTAGTCCAAGTAATATCAGCCACCATGTACCGCCTGTTACCCCCAATAAAATCTGTGTCACAGTAGCAGCCAGCAAACTTCCGCCAAGCCAGTCAAATCCGTTCGTCCCTCCCTGCCTTTCCCCCACCAAGTACTTCCGGTAAAAGGGCAGCGTCAACAAAAGCAATAAAGGGAAAAGGAATAAGAATCTCCAGTGAGCGACTCCGACAATGAAGGAAGAGAGGACTGGCCCAAGTGCGGTGCCTATCGACAAACCCACAAATGCCGTGCCGGAAGCAATGCCTCTACGCTCTGGTGGAAAATAAAGGACTGGAATCACCATCGCTACAGCGGGGATCGCGGCAGCGCCCGCCGCTTGCAGGCATCTCCCGAGTATCACCATCCAGTAGCCTTGGGAGGAAAAACCGACTAGGGAGCCGATCGCAAAAAGGATCAGGCCAATCGTCAATAAATGTTTCAGTTGATACCGGTCGGCAAGATTCCCATAAATGATGGTTCCCAGCCCATAAATCAGCGCATAGGAAGAAGTGACCCAGCTGACCTGTGCATTCGTCAGCCCAAAAGTCTTACTGATATCCGGCAGGACGAAGTTAAACATGAGTGCGGCCATCGCGGAAAGAGCAAGCGTGATCATCACAACTCGCATTAATTTATGTCCGGTCTTCTCGGAGAATTCATGATTCATTTCGGTCATTCCTTTCTTTGTATGTCTGTCAGTACTTACTGTCATAACGCTTGAAAAAAAGACTAGGATTGTAAAGCCCTAGTAAATAACTCGACGCTCTCTTCAATAAACGAATCAAGTGTGACATCGGAGAAGTTTTCTTCGGTCTCCAGATTGTTCATAAACGCACCAAAACTCATCATCATGAAAGTCATTGCACTCAATTCCGGACGAGACGTTCTTACTTTGCCTCTTTCATGCATCTCCTTGAAATACTGGGTCAGCAGAGCCATTAATTGTCGCGGATGGTGCTGTGTGATTTCCCGAAAGCCGGGCAAATTCGCCTCCTCTTTGATGCTGATCATGATGAGTTTTCGGTTCCGGTTCATACTTTCATGATAAGCCCGACTGATTAGCAGCAGATCGGTTTGCAAATCCCATGTGATCTTATTTGCAAACAGCTGCTTCATCTCTTCGGCATAATGAAAGCGGTCAAATGCGGCTTCCAGCAGATTTTGCTTGGTTCCGAAAAGGCGAAAGAGCGTCTTCTCACTCAATCCGGCGGTTTCTGCAATTTCTTTGGTGGTTACCGCTTTATAGCCTTTTTCCGAGATCAGATCAATTGCCGCTATCATTAGCTTTTCTTTGCTGCTCATATTTGGATGATTTTGCATCGTACGTCCTGCCTTCAGACAAAATGTCAGTGATTACTGACATTTATGATATTCTTGTATTTTCCATTTGTCAAGGGAAAAACTGCCCCCTATCATCCGCTTCTATTTGCTGCGTTCCAGAAAGATAAAGCCAATCATGGCCAGCAGCAATCCTTTCTGGTTTTCAGACAGATCGTGGGAGAGGTGCACGATATCGTTTTTCACATCACGAAAAAGGTTTGTGTATTCATGCGGAAAGAAGCCATTATCAAAATATGCCCAGCGTCGGCCCGCCTCATCGGTGAGTGAAAAGTCTCCGCTCAAACCTTTGATTCGCACAGGCAGAATGGTGTTTCCATCTTCATCTTTCAGCAAACCTTTTATGGCCACCATGCTTTTCAGGTCGTCTTGCACATACTCCCCTATGTTTTGGCCCTCTGCATTTTTTACGGTTACCCTCGCTTGCCAGATTCCTTTTCTTTGAAAGGTGATCAACACTTTGCCTTTGGTGCTCCATAATCCATACGTGATCGGGAGCATCGTGATGAATGAATCGCGAAGAAGCAGGCCCAGTGGGTAGAGCCAAACCGGTATCCGCAGTGGTCTGATCTTCCCGATAAAATGCCCACTTTTTTCAAACAGCAGCAAAGCAGGAACAAGCCCAACCTCTTTTTTCAAGACAAGATGGTCTACGTCAAATATCGAGGTGTTTGTGACAGGAATATGAATGTCTTTGACTGTCATGTATTGTTTCCAGCTTACTAGCGCGATGATGAGTAAAAACAGACTGGTTAGGCCGATTCCCAGCATCTTCAGCCATTCATCGGATGAATCGGGCTTATCGATCAGAACTGCAGCACCCCCGATAAGAAACACGACCCCGGATGTAATAAAAGCAGCTTTCATTCTGCGTTGGTACATAGAAGATATCATCAAATCAGCTCCAAATTCTGTTACTCCGCTGCATTCACTTTGAACCCAACATCTTCTCTGCCATACCTTTGATGATGTTTTCAAGCCCAGTCCTGAAGGTATCCGTATCCATATTGACGTAGTTTTCGCCATATTCCGTATATCTTTTTAATGCTTCCCTACTCAAGTACTCAGCGGGATTGGTTCCTAGTTCTTTCAAATAATTCGTAAGGGATGTAAACATAATGAATTCTTCTTTATTCATAATCTCCCCTCTTTTCTTCTTTTGTTTCATTCGCTATTACCTATTCGAATCGCCCGATCATTTTCCTTTTCCGTCCAGATTTTTCACCTCTTTTCAAATAAAAAAACCACGCCTAATGAGGCGGTGGTTACGAAAAAGGGTTATACCGAGTGTAGCCGTGGTTGTAGCGTTCATCCATGATTGCTTGCACCTTGCTTTTTTCATTTTCGAGAGCGGCTTTCACGCGATCCCAATTTTCAGGGGTTGCATCCATCAGGTCAACATCGTACCAGTCGCCGATCAGATTGCGCATCAGCACCATGTCATCGCCGCTTTCGTATTTCTGAATGCCTCCGCCAATCAGTCTGATGTCGTGGAGGATCCTTTTGATCTCGTCGGGAATCATCGTTCATGTCATCCTTTCAGCCAGTTTCCAGCTCGTGAGCGTTCTTCCATAATGTGTGCTCTGGTGAAGGGAACTATCCATGAACTTTTCCTTATCGAAGCTCGATACCGTATCCTTTTATTTTGCGATAAAGGGTATTCCGTCCAATGTTCAACAATTTGGCCGTCTTTGAAATATTGCCTTGTGTCTCCTTCAACACTTCCAAAATGGCAGTCCGTTCACTCTCTCGCAAGGAATATCCCTGCTCCTCCTGACTGGTAAACGGATGATCCAGCACGAGATGCTCCGGTCTGATTTGATCGCCTTCTGCCAGAAAAGAAGCCTGCAGCAGTACCGAAAGCAGCTCTCTGATGTTTCCCGGCCAGGCATATCGTTTCAAGACCGACAGTGCCTCTGCCGACAGCCTCACTTCATGATCGGCATGCCGCAGCAGCAAATGCTCCGCTAACTGGGGCAAATCGCTCCGTTCCCGTAAAGCCGGCAGCTGGATGATGATCCCTTTTAATCGGTAATACAGATCGGCCCGAAAGCGTCCCGCTTCAATCTCCTGCAATAGATTCCGGTGCGTAGCGGCAATGATGCGGACATCCACCTTCCTTGGGGTGATGCCGCCCACAGGGGTCACTGTTTTTTCCTGCAAGACACGCAACAAGGCTGCTTGGGCACGCAACGACATATCCCCGATTTCATCGAGAAAAAGAGTCCCACCGTGAGCAGCCATGAATTTTCCCTTGCTGCCTTCTCGATTTGCTCCCGTAAAAGCTCCCTTCTCATAACCAAACAGCTCGCTTTCAATCAGGGTATCCGGGATGGCGCTGCAGTTAACCGCGACAAAAGGTCCTCGGCCGCTCTCTGCATGAATCGCTTGCGCAAAGAGCTCCTTCCCAGTCCCGCTCTCTCCAGAGATAAAGACGGGAAGCGAGCTATATGCCGCTTTTCGCGCAATTTCCTTAGCCCGCAGCAACGTCGGGCAGCTGCCGATGATATCGGAAAAACAATACGTGACATCGCTAGAGGATGAAGTGGGGATCGAGACCATTTGTGCCTTTTTGATTGCGACCGAGCGAAACAGACGGTTGTCGTCATCGGTCAGCGGGATCACTTGATACGTGCCGTCGGGGGCGAATTCCTTTCCCAGACAATTGCCGAGCATCCGGATTGCGGCATGATTCGCTCCTGTGATGCGGCGATCCGTATCCAACGTCAAGAGCGGCTGCGGATGATGGGCAGAGACGATGTCCAACTGCCTGAGTGTGATGAGCTGCTCCTTTTGCAGCTGATTCATCAGAAGGCTATTTTGCAAAAGGTCTGCTGCCATTTGCGCAAAAATGGCATATGTAGGCGGAAAGTGGTCCTTGTGTCCGCTGATATTGACGACGCCGAGGAGCTCGCCTTGAGGAGAGTACAAGGGGGCTGAGGCGCAAGTGAGAAAGCGATTCTCTATGTAAAAATGCTCGTCTCCCCTTATCAGATTGGCTACTTGCTCATGAAGGGCAACACCGATGGCATTCGTGCCTTTTCGCGATTCATGCCAATTCGCCCCTACCTGTAATTGCACTTGGGCCGCACGGGAGGCGAAGTCGGTATCGCCACTGGCGAAGAGTATCGTCCCTTCCCGATTCGTTACGATCAAGACGCATCCTGCGTGGTGCAAAAAGGGAGCAAATTTTTGAAAAGTGCTTTCCGCCTGCGCAAGCAAAAAATGGTGCTGGACTTTCAACTCTTTCAATAGCGCTCCGGAAATCAATTGGTCATCTGCCTGCTGCTCCGGCTTCATTCCGATCTCTTGACAGCGCTTCCAAGAATGTTCAATGATATTCGCGTATGTGGATGCGGATACAGAACTCTGAAATGACATAGGTTGGCCTCCTTCCTATGACTCATTACCATTCTATTATCCCAATTTACAGAATATAATAAAAGCTTTTCTTGTGTAACATGCATACTTGTTCCATTTTGACCCACCCTCTGTCTCATTATGGAACACCTCGGAGGAACTGGTCCTTGAAACATAGAAAGCAACCCTGCGTCCCACGCTTGGCATCCGTCTTGCAATGAATAGTGGCATATCACCCATATCGTGTTAGGAGGAGTATGAGGATGATCTATGCCCAGCCTGGTCAAGACGGTTCAAAAGTGACTTTTAAGAAACGCTATGAGAATTATATTGGAGGCAATTGGGTGCCCCCGGTGAAAGGGGAGTATTTTGAAAATATCTCTCCCGTCAATGGGGCTGTCTTTTGCGAGGTGCCACGTTCCACATCCGAAGACATTGAGCTTGCTCTCGACGCTGCGCATGCGGCCAAGGAAGCATGGGGCACTACATCCGTAGCCGAGCGCTCCCGCATCTTGCTGCAGATTGCAGACCGGATTGAGCAAAATCTGGAGCTTCTGGCTGTCGCGGAAACATGGGACAATGGAAAACCTGTCCGCGAAACCTTGGCAGCAGACTTGCCGCTTGCCGTCGATCATTTTCGTTACTTTGCCGGTTGCATCCGCGCACAGGAAGGCACCCTGGGTGAGATTGACCATGACACAGTCGCCTATCATTTCCATGAGCCGCTGGGGGTTGTCGGTCAGATCATCCCTTGGAACTTCCCGCTGCTGATGGCAACCTGGAAGCTCGCTCCTGCGCTTGCTGCCGGAAACTGCGTCGTCTTGAAGCCCGCCGAGCAAACGCCTGCCTCGATCCTCGTGCTGCTGGAGCTGATTGGCGATCTGCTGCCTCCAGGAGTGCTCAATGTCGTCAACGGGTTTGGACTGGAAGCCGGAAAACCGCTGGCCAGCAGCAACCGTATCGCCAAAATCGCCTTCACGGGTGAAACGACTACAGGTCGCCTGATCATGCAATACGCATCGCAAAACATCATTCCCGTGACTCTTGAGCTGGGCGGCAAATCGGCCAACGTCTTCTTTGAGGATGTGCTGTCCAAGGATGATGCATTCCTCGATAAAGCCATCGAAGGCTTTGTTCTGTTCGCCCTTAATCAAGGCGAAGTATGCACATGCCCATCCCGTGCACTGATCCAGGAATCCATCTATGACCAATTTATCGAGCGTGCGTTGACACGTGTCGGACAGATCAAACAGGGCAATCCACTGGATACCACGACGATGATCGGTGCCCAGGCATCCTCGGAGCAATTGGAAAAAATCCTATCCTACATTGAAATTGGCAAGCAGGAAGGCGCTGAGGTGCTGATTGGCGGCGAGCGCAACCAGCTGGAAGAAGGACTGGAGCAAGGCTTTTATGTAAAACCTACCGTCTTTAAAGGAAACAATAAGATGCGCATTTTCCAGGAAGAGATTTTTGGCCCTGTCGTTTCGGTCACAACCTTCTCTTCTCAGGAAGAAGCGATCGAGATTGCCAATGATACGCTATACGGACTCGGCGCCGGCGTATGGACCCGTGATATGAACACCGCCTACCGCATGGGCCGCACCCTGCAGGCGGGACGTGTCTGGACCAACTGCTACCACGCTTATCCCGCTCACGCCGCATTCGGTGGGTACAAAATGTCCGGCATTGGACGCGAGACCCATAAAATGATGCTGGATCACTATCAGCAAACCAAGAACCTGCTAGTCAGCTACAGCACGAATGCTCTGGGCTTTTTCTAAGCGATTGCCATGAGTAGCGTACAGAAAGTGCTGGCAACGGATGCTGCCCTTGCTCTGATTGAACGTCTGCGCTCCAAATACGGGCCGCTCATGTTCCATCAATCGGGCGGCTGCTGCGATGGCAGCTCTCCCATGTGCTATCCTGCTGGTGAGTTCATGATTGGCGACCAGGATGTGCTGCTTGGAGAAATCGGCGAAACCCCTTTTTACATGAGCCGCGCTCAGTATGATTATTGGAAGCATACCCAGCTGGTGATTGATGTGGTTCCCGGACGCGGGGGCATGTTTTCACTCGAAGGGCCTGAAGGGGTCCGTTTCCTGACGCGCTCCCGGGTATTTTCGTCGGAAGAGTACGCCTTGCTAGAAGCGGAATGGAAGCGCGAGCCGTGAACAGGAAGAGTCTGGCCCAAGAGGGAGACTCCGCGTAATACTCCTGAATAAAAGAAAATACATCCCGTTCCACTGTCAAAAGTGGGACGGGATGCTTTTGTTACTTTGTGAACGTTAATTGGATACTAGTAGGATTATAGATCACCTTTACTTTGTACGTGCTTGGTAACCCCACGGTCTCAATAGAAGAAAATCCGCCAGTTTGTTGGCGCTTGCCGTAAGTAATGATGGTAACGCCGTCAGCAGGTACATACTTGTCCGAAAAATTCAGCCGCAATTTTCCGTTCGTGATCGCCGAACCCTTAATTTCAAGAAGATCTTTGTTGCTGCTAAGGTTGAGTTCAAGCGTGCCCTTGGGAGATTGGGTAAGATTACCGCCGATGATCAGCTTTCCGGAAACATTCTCACTGAGCGTCCCTCCGTTGATCGTAACATCGCCACTCCCGAAGGCTGTCTGTGAGCCCCCCGCAAGTGTACCTTGGTCGATCTGTGTACCGCCAGAGTATGTATTGTTGCCTTCCAGCTTCAACGTGCCTGTTCCCTTTTTGGTCAGCTTTCCCGTGCCAGATATATCGTTTCTCCAACGATCCCATGCATGGAATCCGCCTTTGGAAGCATCCATTGTCACGGTAACGTTATTGACAAAAGCACCGTAACCATCCGCTGCGGCAAAGAGATTCAGCCGTCCCCATCCCTCGGCATCATCAAGAACTGGATAGCCGGAAGGAAGACCGGTAGTGGCCAGTATCCAGCGTCGCTGCGTGCTGTCCAGGTAAGGAAGACGTGTTTCGAGCAGGACTTCTGCCCCCTTCGGAACCACCATCGGCTTTGTCGTTGATTGAATCTGCCTAAAGCCGTAAGTCAAGCGTTCGGTGTATTCCTTTTTGTTCTTGGCATAATTGCTGAACCGATCTTGAGCGGTACCTTTTTGTGTTAACAGCTTGCTGTGAGCCTCAGCATAAGCCGCTTTCTTCAAGCTTTCATTGGCTGGATCAGACAGGATAGCAGCCGCCAACGCAGTTGCCATGACACGTCCTCCCATTACATCAAGCGGTGAATGCATACCGGCCACAATCCGGTTATGGCTGAGTTCCGAACCACGCGTCAGAAGCTCCTGATAGCGCTCTGGTACGGCATATGCCATCGCATAAGCGCTCAGGTAAGCGGCATTTGCATGGCCGCTGGGAAAACCGCCATCCTTTTGCGGATTGGGATTGATTGCCGGAATCAGGGTCGATACCACGATTGACTTGCTGCTCCAACGAAACGGGCGAGCATACTGAAAGTATTCCTTGGCCGGGTTGGTTGAAGAATGGCTGCCGCGTAGCGTATTGACCAAACTCACGATGTGACCAAGACTGGAATTTGTGTCCCCTGCATTGTTTCCTTCATCATCATATTTCTTCTTCCTGGCATCCGCCGGGATACTGTTGATGGTTGTCTTCGCTCCGGCATTCTTTCGATATATATCGGTTAGCGGACCAAGTCCATCGATGACGCTATAGCTCTGTTTTCTCCGATCATCCAAATAGGCGGCATCCGCTTCAGCAGGCGTACGATGTTTGGCAATCTCGATCACCTTTTGAATGTTTGCATCCAGCACACTGCTGTTCAGCTTGGTACCGGTATTCCCGTTTATGCCTGGCGTCCAAAGCAGCTTTTTAAATCCGGAAAGCACCCCGATTGCAGGATTGGAACTTTCCGTCCGATTCGCAGTACTGTTATTTTTGTAGCTGTCTACAAAATACCCCGAAGCTGGCGGTGGTGGCGGGGTTACTGTAGTTGGTAGTGTTTCCGCACCCGCATAGCTGCCAATGAGGGAACTTTGAAGTAAAGCCAGTGTTACGAAAACTACGGATACGTGCTTCCTTGGTAATCTCATTCTCAACCCTTCCCTTTCTTGTACGTATCATCGCTTTTCCCTAGCTGTTTTACAGTCATTGCATGAATAAGATAGTAATGATTATTTGTTAAAGTAAGAGAATTGTTTTGTAAATATTTTGTAACACAAGTACGATAGGCCCAAGACAGAAAAAGGGCCACCCCTCAGCCATTTTCCCGGCTTATGGGACAGCCCCTACCCGTTTGAGTTCCTTATTACTGCTCGCTAATCGCCGCTTGCTTCAAAAACTCAGCGGTCTGGTCAATCTGCGCCAGCGCTGCATCCATCTCTTCGATGCTGGCTACATGCTCTTCGGTAATCGCAGCAAATTCCGCGACCGACGAGCTAATCTGTTTCATGGAGTTCTGGATCGTGTTCAGCTGGGCTTGAATATCAGCGACGGATTGCTTGCTGTTCTCAGCCATTTTGCGAATTTCATTGGCCACAATGGAAAAGCCACGTCCATGCTCTCCGGCGCGCGCTGCTTCAATCGCAGCATTCAAGCCCAACAGATGGGACTGTGTCGCGATGTCATGCACCATGCGCAATACTGAAAAGATATTCGTAATATTGGCGGCAGCAATGTCTGATTCATTGGTCAATTGCTGCAAGCGTGTCGTCATTTCCTCCGAGGCTTGATTGATCTGATTGGAAGCTGCAGCCAGCTGATGGATGGATTCGGCCAATTGCGTAGCTCCTTGCACAAGGCTGTCTGCCTTGTCATTGGAGGTGACCACCGTAAAAATGCCGACTAGTTGTCCTTCCTCGAAGATCGGTTGGGCGTTCGATGTGTAGGAAAAACCAAAACGTTCTGGTCCGCGGTCTTCCATGTATACCTTTTTATGCTGCCAAGCCTTCCATGTAACGGTGCCTTCCAAGCTGGCTAGTTCCGTACCGAGTTTGATTTGCATATCCAGCTTTTTTCCGGGACGGTAGGCAATCACTTCTTCCATGTTTGTGACGATCAGGCAAGCGTCTTCTGAATAACTTTTCTGAATAATATCAAGATTGTCCAAGAGTCCTTGCAGTTTGCTCATGTCGATTTTTCTCTCCCTTGATATTCACATCGAAACAAAAAAGCACCTTCCCTTGTAGCTTCCATTAGCCAAAGGAAAGTGCCCGTGCATGCCCCTGGCAACCCGGCTACCCTCGCTCATGACGCATTAGGCCCGTGATTTTGTGTCCCTATCTTTCGAGTAGGTTTACCTTTTCCTAGCAGTATGTATTGATAAATGTTTCAGTATATGAATGATAATAATCACTATTAGGTTATAAGAACCATTATCAATTGTCAATCTCTCACTAATCACGAAAATGTATCTATGACATTCCGCCTAAATCAACTTTGATAATGAATAGAAAAAAGCAGGTGACACATCACCCGCTCCGTTCGTTTTTCTCTTTAGTGGCTGATGGCTCGAATGCTTACATGTGTCCGCAGCGTCTGACCAGGTGCAACCAGCTGCAGCTCTTCCTTGCGATTCAGCTCGTCTTTTCGGCCCATCCACGGTTCTACACAGACGAATTCTTTCCCCGCTACTGACCACAATACGATGTAACGAAACACTTCCCCATATTCCATCACGATCTGTTTCCCTGCCTCGGGCAATGGGAAGGAGATTGAGGGCGTCTTTGCCCCCAGAAACATGGCTGACTCCACAAATTCGTTCAGATCGATATGGCCTTCGTATGTTTTCATTTGACCGTCGTTGTAATCGAAATACTGAGCAGCATCCGTCTCATACGAAAGCTTTTTTTCTGCGGTATGAAAGTACGGATGCAGCCCCGCATAAAACGGCATCTCTTGCTCCGAACGATTCGTATATTCCTGATGGATGGAGAGCGTATCCCCTTTCAAGGCATAGCGGTAGATCACTTCAAACTCAAAAGGATAGGCTTCTTTCATTACTTCCGTACTTCGCAAACGCAAGGTGATCGACGCCTCTCCTTCTGTATCGACGGAAATGACCTCCCACGGATGGTTACGGGCAAAGCCATGCCCCTTCATCTCGTAGGACTGTCCGTCCCACTGATAAGTCCCGCCGCCAAGCGCCCCGCAAATAGGAAAAAGGATCGGGATACCGCCGCGAATGTTGGCAGTTTCATCGTAGAACGTGTCCTTGTCCAAATATAAAAGCTCTTTTCCATGCACACCAAAACCAATAATGATCCCGCCACGCTCAGGCGCCACTTTGACCCACGACTCTGCTGCCTCATCGATCAGCTCATAGATTCGATACTTGTCCTCGACCTGCTTGATGTGAAACATGCTTCTCTCCCCCAGTCGTACGCTTCTTCCTTTCACTTTACTATACCGTAATAGCTTGTTGAAAAGAAAAAACAGCGCTCCGCATTCGATACGTGAGCACTGCTTATTTCGATTTTATAATTTGGCTACCATCTGATTCATTTGCTCTGCCATTTTCGCCAGCTCTTGGGTAGCTGCAGCCGTTTCCTCCGTGCTTGCCAAGGACTGCTCGGTTACGGCTGCGATGTTTTGCGCAGATTGCAGCACCTCGGATGTTTGCGCGGATTGCTCTTCACAGCTTGCCGCGATCTCCACTACTTTTGTCGCGGATTCTTGCACGTAGCGAATAATTTCATGGAAGGCATCTTCGGCTTGTCCAACGAGCAGGTTTCCTTCTTTTACGGTTTCTGCTGTGGATCTGGTGCTATCCTGAATGGTTTGCACTAAGGTGGTGATTTCCTTGGATGCCGCGTAGCTTTGATTCGCCAATTTTCCTACTGCATCAGCCACGACCGCAAAGCCTCTGCCGTGTTCCCCTGCTCTGGCCGCCTCGATCGATGCATTGAGCGCCAACAGCTTGGTTTGTTCGGAGATTTCTTGAATGGCCCCGATGATTTCATCGATTTTTCTCGAGTGACCCAGCAGCTCATCCACCTTCGCTGTGATTTCATTCATACCGGCGGTAGCATTGCCCATCAGGCGTCCGCCCTGTTGCGCTACGGTAGTGGCTTGACCGACAAACTCGCTTGTTTGTTCCACATTGTGGGAAATCGAGGTGATCGCTTGGTTCATTTGCTCGATCATCATGGTGACATTGGAAACCGTATTTGCCTGATACTGACTGCCACGGGAAATTTCGTCCACGCTTGCTGTGATTTCCTCAGAGGAACTGGCCACCGTATCCGCGGAAAGACTGATATGGGAAGACACTTTTTTCACATCGCGGTTGATGAACCAAGCCAGGACGATGCCAACTGCCGTTGCGATCACCACGCAAATCAGGGACATATAGAAAGCGGAAGTTGCCGTGTCAGTAGATTTTTCTGCAACATCAAAAGCGGATCTTTCGTTGAACTCAATCAGTTTTTGCTGGTTATCATTCAGTTCATTCCAAACTGTAATAACCCTTTTGATTTCGTTCATGGTTTTCTGTACATCTGTTCCTCTCGCGACTGCCAACACCTGTGGAAGCTCTCTTTTATATTCCTCCCACTCCTTATGATAAAGTTCATACAAACGGCGATCCTCATCGAGCGTTAAGGAAGTTTCATACTTGTGGTTAAACTCTTCGATCATTTTGATATTGTCTTGAATCGCTGCTTCCAATTTATTAATTTCTTCCGGGCTGGTTTCCAGTCCAAGCTGATTAACCAAGCGCAGGTTGTCAGAGGTAAGTCCATTAAGAGTCCCCATAGAGGAAAGCCCCAAGACCCAGACTTCTTTTACCTCCTTCGCCTGATTGCCCATCCGATTCATTTGAATGACAGACACCGTACCAAGAACTAATAAAAATGCAAGTAACGTAATAAATCCAGCCAATACTTTTCTTCTGATTGTCATACTGGACCTCCTGTTGTCCAAATCACTATTGATGTTTATCTACAGAATGTTTACCCTTACGAAAAATAGTTTAAACATAAACAAAATTATTTTTTGCTGTATAACTAAGTATTTGCAAAAGGCTGCGCCAATTCGATTCAGCGCAGCCCTTTTGCCAACTAGCCTTTTATTTCGACAGCTTGAACATTCTCAGTGATTCTTGCAACTCCTCCGCCATCTTCGCCAGCATGGTGGAGGCTGCGGATACCTCTTCCATCGAAGCGTTTTGTTCCTCGGCTGAGGCTGCTACCATTTGGGTATGATCGGCAGCCTGTGCAGCGATGTGGGAAACTGCTTCGATGGTCTGGACCATATGCTGCATGCCGCCATTTACATCTTCCACTCGGCTTGCCACTTCACGGGTCTGGGCAGAAAGCTGCTCGATCGCCTTCAGAATATCTGTAAACGTCGTCCCAGTCTGATTCACCAGACGAATCCCATCCTGCAATACGCTGGTTCCATCGTCCATCGCGCCCATTGCCTGTTCCGTATCCTTCTGGATTTCATTAATGATTGCCCTCACCTGCTCAGCCGCGTCATTGGACTGCTCGGCCAGCTTCCGCACCTCATCCGCTACTACCGCAAAACCTCTGCCATGTTCTCCCGCTCGCGCCGCTTCAATGGCCGCATTGAGCGCCAGGAGATTGGTCTGGCTGGAAATGGAGGTAATCAGCGAGATAATGTTATCAATCTGCTTCGATTTTGCACCTAACTGGTTCACGATTCCTGCGGTTACACCCATTTGGTCATGAATCAGATTCATTTGTCCCATCGCGGTCTGAACCACGTCGTTGCCTTCCACTGCTTTCTGCTGGGCATCGACTGAGGAGCGTGTTACCGATTGGATGCGCTGGGTGATCTCATCCATCTCATGAGACATATTTGCCACGACTTCCGAACTCTTGGCTGTCGTACTTACTTGTTCACCAGCGCCTATCGCGATTTCAGAAATGGCTTCGGCGATATGCTCCGTTGCCTTGCTTGTCTGTTCCGCACTTGCTGTCAACTGCTCCGACGTAGAAGCGACGATCTGCGAGTTCATCACGACGTTGCCCATTGCCTCTTTGAGCTGTTCGGTCATGCGATTGAAGTTTTTCGCCATCTGTCCGAACTCATCTTCTGACTTGATCTCCAGTTCTTTGGTAAAATCGCCTTCAGCCAACGCAAAGGAAAGTTCATTCGCTTGCTTGATCTGACGAGCCATGGAATGGCTGTACCAATAGATTAAGCCCGTCACGATCAATACTCCGGCCAAGCTGATCAAAGCCAGTTTCTCCAGCAATCCGAAAATCGGCTTCTGGACCTCAGCATCCGGCATGACCAGGGCAAGCGTCCAGCCAGTCAACGCCACCTTTTGATAGTAGACATGGTTCAGACCGGTCTCATCCGAAAATTCCCCGACCCCATTTTGGTCCGCAAGCATGCGTTTGCCCAAGTCAGCGATCGCGGCATTGCTTTCTTCTGTCATTTTTATTTTCATGACTTTATCCTGTTTCGGATGCCCAAGGTAATTTCCTTCGGTGTCAATCAGGAATGCCCAGCCCGTCTCTCCTACGACCATTTCGGCAATGAAAGATTGGATGCTGGAGAGATCAATATCACCCGTCATGACTGCCATAAACTGTTTTTGCTGATCATACATCGGCACACTTGCCGTCACGAACGTTTTGTTCAAAACTTGATCAAAATAAGGTTTGGTATACACCACTTTTTCCGACGTGTTTTCTGCAACTTTGTACCATTCCCAGCTCGGATAATTGTAGGAAGGGTCATTATAATCTTCCGTTGTTTTCATTTGGTCGCCTTCTTTATACGCGTATGTAGAGAAGAACTGCGTCTCTGTTCTGTAAGAATACGGCTTAAAGAAGATACCCATTCCGAAGGTTTCCTTATTGATGCCCACCACACTCGACAGAATGCTGCGGTAGCGTTGAAGGTCCAAATTTTTCGCGTTACCTTCAACATTTCGCGCCAGCGTTTCTGCCACTCTGGAATGGGCAGTTAGCTTTGTATCAATGGTACCGATCACTCTGTACAGCCCATTGTCCATCGAATGGTTAATCTGCTCTCGAATAATCCCGCTCGCGTAATTATAGGAAAAGAACAGGATCGCCAGCAGCGTTGCAATAATAACCGGAAGCATGATGGCAAGCGTTCTGGTTTTAACACTTTTAAACCGCATTGTTTTTCCTCCTCAATCGAAATGATGATCTATCAATGCTTTCCCGCTCCAATTAGCATGCAAACTGGAAAATTTATAAAAATAGAAAAGACTGTTGTCCTTATGCAGAACAACAGTCCGGTTCACTTATTGGCGCATATTTGATTTGGTTGCCAGATTGATATAATAGTCCGTTTCCGTCTGTACATCTTTGGTAAAATCAGCCGAGTTGGCATAGTTCGGCTCTACCTGGATGTCCTGCAGCTTTTTCACGAAAGCGGCGTCCTTCGTCATTTTCTCAACCGCTTGCTCCCACTTCCGAATGACTGGCTCCGGCGTTCCTTTCGCAAACGATACGCCGGTCCACCAGAATACGCTCAAGCCTTTTACCCCCTGTTCCTCCGCAGTAGGCACATCGGGGAGGAAAGGACTGCGCTCCGTACCGGAGACGGCGAGGATCTTTACCTTTTTCGCTTGCAGCATCGGATGGCTTTCCCCGACAGTATGCACGGCCAGCACCGCGTGCCCGCCCGCTACTTTTGGAAGCGAATCAGACGCCCCTTTGGTCACGATCATGCGCGTTTTCGATAAATCGGCTCCGATGGCCCGCAGCCATTCCGCTACGCCAAACGCCGAAAACCCTGCCGGTCCCACCGACGTCCAGGTAAGCTGCTCTGGATTCGCCTTCACCCATTCCGAAAATTCCGCAAAATCTTTCCAGGGCGCATCCGCTTTGACTGCGAAGGCCAATGTCCCTTCCCCGATCCGTGCGGTATAAATCTGGTCTTCATTTTTGATCGCCGCATTGCTCATGCCCGCCGTCAGCATCGAGGTATTCGAGACATTCACGGCAAGTGCGGTATAGCCGTCATTTCGCGCTTGCTTTAGCGCGTATTCCGCCCCGATGGTGCCACCGCCACCTGGTTTGTTGACAACCACGATCGGCTGCCCCCATTCCTTGCTCAAATAATCAGCGGTTGCCCGGGCGACAAGATCGACCCCGCCCCCAGCAGAATACGGAACGATGTACTCGATCTGCTTGGTCGGATAGTCAACCTCACCCGCTGGCTCCGCTTTTTGATTCGTACCTGACGCTGCAGGTGCCACGGGTGCAGCGGCTTGATTGGTGCCGCAAGCAGTTACGGCCAACGCGATAAAAACACTGATGGACACATTCGCCCATCTCCGCCAAACCTTCATCTGTCTTCCTCCTGTATATGCAATCAGCTAGGCGACATCGATGCCGCGCTGCTTTTCTTCTTTTACCCGCTTCTGTGTTCGTCTGTTCAATCCCATCGAAATGGTCAGAAAGATGGCCGCTATCACAAGGATCGTAAAAGAAATGGGACGTTCCAGCAGAATCATCAAATGACCGGAAGACATCGCCATCGTCTGGATGAACGATTCCTCCAGCAAAGGTCCCAAAATGAAGCATAGAATCAGCGGTACGATCGGCCATTGGTACCGGTGAAACAAATAGCCCAATCCGCCAAACACATAGGCTACCAATACATCAAACAAGCTGTTTCTTACACTGAAGGCCCCGATGGTACACAGCATCAGGATGATCGGCGCCATGATTCCATACGGCACCTTAGTCAGCTTCACCCATAGCCATACCATCGGCAAATTCAGGAATAACAGCATTGCATTGCCGATAAACATCGAGGCGATCACGGTCCAGACAAACGGACCATTTTGTTCGAACAAGACAGGCCCAGGTGTCAGTCCGTAGATCATCAGCCCCGCCAGCAAGATCGCCAAAGGCGGCGAGGAAGGGATCCCCAGAGAAAACAGGGGAATGAACCCTGCACTGCTTGTCGCGTTGTTGGCCGCCTCAGGTGCAGCCACCCCTTCGATCGCCCCTCTGCCGAACTGCTCAGGCTCCTTCGATGACTTCTTTTCCATATCATAGGCAAGAAAGGAAGAGATCGCGGCAGAGCATCCGGGAAGCAATCCGAGAAAGAAGCCAATGATCCCGCCGCGCAGCATGGGAGCGAAGGACTTCTTCAAATCTGCCTTCGACGGATAGACACGCCCGGTCTTTCCGATCACCGTAGTCAACCGTTTTTCCTCGATTCCCTTGAGCACCTCGGCAATGGCAAACAACCCAATGATGATGCTGATCATGTCCAGACCACCCGCAAGCTTGGAGCTGCCATAGTCGAAACGCGGCATGCCAGAGGATGGCCCCAGCCCAATCAACGCGAGCGTATAGCCAAATCCCCCCATCAGCAAGGCCTTTACCAGCGACGTGCCGGACAGGCTGACCATCAGGGTAAGCGCCAAAATCATCAGAGCGAAATACTCGGGCGGTCCAAATTTCAAGGCCTGATCCGCCAACACAGGGGCAAAACAGACCAGCCCGATCACGCCCATGATCCCTGCGCCAAATGAGGCGATCGCCGAGATGCCTAATGCCGGTCCGCCTTTCCCCTTTTTCGCCAGCGGATACCCATCCAAACAAGTAGGGACTGATGAAATT
>DASQNU010000266.1:0-21457 GCA_035644815.1 Bathyarchaeia archaeon
GTTTTTCCTGCAAAAAGTGGAAGCGGCCAAGGTCTCTTTCGAACGGGCTCTCGATTGCAAGCACACTGAATTTGACGACTTGTACCCATATATGAACGAACAGCCTCAGTTTTTCTGGTATAAGCGCTATGTGGCTTGGTCAGAGCTGCTGACTGTGGTGAAATTGGCTACAGAGCTGGAGATCGACTGGACACCGGCTTTTACCGAGCAACAAGTAGAGTTCATTCAAGGCAAAGTCTTGCAAGGCAAGGTTCTGGATTATTGGTATCCAGAAGGAGATAACCAGCAAGAGGAAACATTGAGCCAAATGGAAGAATAAAAGAATGATCCTAGCAGTGAGCCAATTCGGTTCACTGCTTTTTTGTTTTGACTTCGTAGGTATTGAGTCTGTAGGTCATTTATTTTTTGGTAGCATCGTATACCTTGATGATGAAGCATATAAAGGCATGGTAAAGCAAGTTGAAGAATAGCTGCCTACAAAGTTTAGGCAGCCTGTTTAATTACCATCGATAATTTGTTATGTTGATACGAACGAGGTGGCTTATTACGTTCATGTAGATACCTTGACGGACTTAAGAGTATTCTTATGTGTATATAAGATTCGGCATAATGGGCAAGTAAAATGTCACCAATCACAACCAGAACGAATGAATATATAAGTAGCTAAAGGAGGCCAATATATGAAGTCTCTTTTCTCGGACCGAATTAAAATCCCGCCTGGTTTTTGGGCAGGATTACGTCAATTAGGGATTGCCGCCCAGGACGTAGCTCGCAAAGCACGATTGCCGCTCACCATTATTACTGAACCAGTAGTCACCACCGCCCAATATTTCGCAATCTGGCAGGCTTATTCCGATCTCATTGGTGACACTGCCAAAGGAATCATCAAGCTTGCGACCGTCTTTGAAACAGCGAAGTACCCACCGACCGTCTTGGCGACCTACCACGCTCGTGACTACCGTGACGCTCTAAACCGAATGGCTCGGTACAAACAACTGTGCCCCCCTGAAAGCTTACGTATCACCGAGGATGGTGAGCACTGTACAATCGAACTGGGATGGCTGAATACCCAGCAACCGGGTCCGCCAATGCTGGTTGGTATCACGCTGGCATGTCTTCTGGAGCTTGGGCGTCGGGGCACAGGTCAACCTTTGACGGCGCGGTCCGTCGAATTTTCGGACTCAATGGGCGATGTACAGGCCCTTGAAGCTTACTTTGGCTGCCGTATCCGGATTGGGGCAAAATGTAACCGGTTGACGCTATATCGAAGAGATCTGGACCGCCCTTTTGTCTCGTACAACGAAGAGTTGCTGGAGATCCTGACTCCCATTCTGGATCGATCGTTGGATGAACAGCAGCGCAGCCGCTCAATTACCGAAATGGTCAAATGGATCATGAAACGTAGCCTCACAGGGGGGCGCCCCGACATTCAGGCTGTCGCAAAGGAGTTGGGTATGAGCGATCGTACCTTGCAGCGCCGGCTTACTGACGAAAATACGAGCTTCAAGCATCTGTTGACACAAGCTAGACATGAGCAGGCACGAGAGTACTTGGCAGACCCCTCGCTCGATATTAAAGAAATTGCCTTCCTGCTTGGATATGATAACCAGAATTCGTTTTACCGCGCCTTCCGCCTTTGGGAAGGTGATACTCCTTCAAATTGGCGTACTGAACATTTCGGTACAAACTCGATATCAGAAGGACGGCTAGGAATGCCTCCTATTATCAATAGAATCCCAACCTAACCAATTCTGCAGAGAGCTAGTATTTACTGAGTTTTATCATTGGCGTGTTAAGATAGAACTTTGGCGCAGTATGTTAGTTACTGAATAATCCAGACAAGGTAATATATTCACTATTCGGAGCACAAGACTGTATTAACAATGACTAGGAGAAATGGATTATGGATATGGGATTAAACAATAAAACAGCTTTAGTTACAGGGTCAACGAAAGGGATAGGGAAAGCAATTGCCATTGAACTTGCCAAAGAAGGTGTCAATGTACTGATTAATGGACGAAATGATGAAGAGGTAGAACGAACGGTAAATGAAATGAAGTCAGATTTCCCGGCTACCTCTCCTCAAAATGCTACAGCCGATATTGTGGATATTCAACAAAGAGAAGCTTTATTTGAAAAATACCCCAATATTGATATTTTAGTGAACAATATGGGTATTTATGAAATGATGAAATATGAGGACGTTGACGATGAAGTATGGGAAAAATACTTCCGTACGAATGTTCTTGCTGCAAATGGATTATCTAAATTTTATTTGCCTAAAATGTTAAAAAATAATTTTGGCCGCATTATCTTTATTGCGAGTGAAGAAGCAATTATGCCTTCAGGACAAATGCCTCAGTATTGTATGACAAAATCAATGCTTTTATCATTGTCAAAAAGCTTATCTAAATTAACAATAGGAACAGAAGTTACAGTCAACACGATCATGCCCGGACCAACACTCTCTGAAAAAGTGCATCAAATCATTGAGGGTATGTATCCTAATGAAGATATGACTTTTTCAGAAAAAGAGAAAAAATTTATGACTACAAGCCTACCTCAATCTGAAATACAGCGATTTATCAAGCCAATTGAAATAGGTAGACTAACTACATTTGTATGTAGTCCTTATGCATCCGCATTTAAAGGTTCTCCAATCCGTATGGATGGGGGAATGGTACCGACCATTTTTTAACATATTCTTTATTTCAAACACAGCCCCGGAGTATGAAGAAATGCTCCGGGGCTGTGTTTGCGTATTGACATTGACACTAGTGTAATCCTTTATGATTTGCTTAATTTCCAGTCATGAAAGGAGTTTTTTCAATGAACAGTAGTAGACCAAAAGAAAACACTAGTGTTGGCAATGCACATGCAGTCGGGAACCCCAAATCAGTGACAGTTATGGGATTAGGACCGATGGGTCAGGCGATGGCGAGCGTTTTTCTTGAACGCGGTTATATGGTGACCGTGTGGAATCGGACCTCAAGCAAAGCGGATGAGCTTGTAGCGAAAGGAGCCGTCAGAGCGTCCACAGTCAACGAGGCGTTAGCCGCTAATGAGCTGGTGATCCTCAGCCTTACAGATTACGATGTGATGTACGCCATTCTCGAACCGGCTTCGGAAAACTTGTCCGGCAAGGTTTTCGTCAACCTAAGTTCAGATACCCCGGAAAAAGCCCGCGAAGCAGCGAAGTGGCTAGCCGCCCGAGGAGCTCGTCATATCACTGGCGGCGTGCAGGTTCCACCGTCAGGTATCGGTAAGTCAGAGTCTTCCACGTACTATAGTGGCCCAAGAGTGGTTTTCGATGCCCATAGGAAGACCCTGGAAGTGATGACCGGCACCGACTATCTGGGCGAGGATCCCGGACTGGCCATGTTGTACTACCAGATCGGGATGGATATATTCTGGACGTCGATGCTAAGCTATCTGCACGCACTTGCTGTGGCCAATGCGAACGGTATTACGGCAGAGCAGTTCCAGCCATATGCTTCTTCGACGCTTTCGTCGCTTTCGAAGTTCGTCGAGTTTTACACGCCGCGTCTGGACGCGGGCAAGCACCCTGGCGACGTGGACAGACTTGCCATGGGCTTTGCGAGCGTCGAGCACGTCGTTCATACGACGGAAGATGCTGGCATTGACATTGCCTTGCCAGCAGCAGTTCTGAAAATCTTCAAGCGTGGTTTGGAAAATGGCCACGCCGGAGATAGTTTTACTAGCCTTATTGAAGTCTTCAAAAAAACCGATGTTCGTCCATGAAAATGAGACCATTCCTTATAGGTGGACCTTTGCATTGCCGTTAAGGATTTTATCGTATCAGAAATATCGGAAAAGTGATTGAACGATTGGAGATCGTTAGTGGAATATCCAGGGAGCAGATTGCTGCGGCAGCTGTTCCTTTTTTCATTCTATTTAGGGTACATGATTGCTGTGTTTGTCGCCAAGCAGATGGGGGAAAGAGTTGAAAGACAGGGGCGTTATGTTGATCGTCATACTTGGGTCATTCCCTGAAGTACGTCCATTCTGTCATACTTTCGATTGCGGCATTGATCATTCTGTTGAGTAAAGTTAAAGTAGACAATGTGGTGACAATTTGTTCATCTCCGGTGTACAAGTGGTGATTGGGATTATCGGTACAAGAGTCGGCAAATACATTTTGAACCACAGCTTTTATGATTCCAAGGTTAGTGGCAACAATCAGTTCCATTGTGATCAATTTTGCACTTATTCCATTATTGAGATAGGAGATGCAGACTATGGAGGGGCTTGTAAGTAAACGGATAGAAAAAGATTTTTTAGGGGAAAAGGAAGTTCCAAAAGATGCGTATTATGGCGTACAAACATTACGAGCAATCGAAAATTTCCCAATAACAGGCTACCGCATACACGAATCACTGATTACAGCCATGGCGATCGTGAAAAAGGCTGCTGCGTTAGCCAACATGGAAACTGGTCAGCTAAACAGCCGTATCGGACAAGCGATTGTAGCAGCAGCAGACGAGATTATCAACGGGCGCTGGCATGAACAATTTATCGTAGATCCAATCCAGGGAGGCGCTGGGACTTCCATCAACATGAACACTAACGAAGTAATTGCCAACCGCGCTTTGGAAATTCTCGGTTTTGAGAAAGGTGATTATTTTCAGGTAAGCCCGAACACTCACGTAAACATGTCTCAGTCGACAAACGACGCGTTCCCTACAGCGATCCACCTGTCCACTCTCATGATGTTGGAGAAATTGCTCACGACGATGGAAGCACTGCGTGATTCTTTTGCCAACAAGGCGAAGGAGTTTGACCACGTCATCAAAATGGGCAGAACACACCTTCAGGATGCAGTACCAATACGTCTTGGTCAGGAATTTCATGCCTATCTGAAAGTACTGACTCGCGATATCGTCCGCATCAAACAATCGCGTCAGCATTTGTATGAAGTGAACATGGGAGCCACTGCTGTGGGAACCGGCTTGAACGCCGATCCTCGCTACATCGAAAGCGTGGTGAAGCATCTCGTTGACATTAGCCGTTTGCCAGTGGTGAGCGCAGAAGATTTGGTTGACGCAACACAAAATACGGATGCGTACACAGAGGTCTCCGCTGCTCTGAAGGTCTGTATGATCAATATGTCCAAAATCGCTAACGACTTGCGCTTGATGGCGTCCGGACCCCGTGCCGGATTAGGGGAGATTTCCTTGCCTGCAAGACAACCAGGATCGTCTATTATGCCAGGCAAAGTAAACCCGGTAATGGCAGAAGTAATAAACCAAGTGGCCTTCCAAGTCATTGGCAATGACCATACGATCTGCCTTGCATCTGAAGCGGGTCAGTTGGAATTGAATGTCATGGAGCCGGTTTTGGTCTTTAATCTGCTTCAGTCGATCAGCATTATGAACAATGCCTTCCGTGTTTTCAAGGAAAACTGCCTGGATGGTATCAGCGCGAATGAAGCGGTGATGAAGGCGTACGTGGAAAAGAGTGCGGGCATCATCACTGCCGTTAACCCTCACCTCGGGTACGAAGTGGCAGCACGCATTGCCAGAGAGGCCATTCTTACAGGCAAATCCGTACGCGAGCTTTGCTTGCAGCATAATGTACTGACAGAGGAAGAACTGGATTTGATACTCGATCCGTATGAGATGACGCATCCAGGCATTGCTGGAGCTTCGCTTCTTTTTAATCAATAAGGCAAGAATAGGCTTATCGATAGACTTTTCGTAATTGAATGGATTTTTATGTCGTTGAACTCCAGATATAATGAAAACTACACGACTTGCAAGAGGATCCCTATGGGGGTCCTTTTTCAATTATTTCGAAAAGAGGCTTACTAGAGTTAAATCAACAACATCAGTCTTTTTTTTGTAAGAATAATATGAAATTCTAATAAAGTTTTATGGAAAAGGTATATCAATTCTCTCAAATTCTATACAATGTCGGTAACTAACAAATTCTGGAATTAAAGGAGATGGTATCCTCGTATGAAGCGCCTGCCCTTTACTCATTTGTTTGTGACCGCCACTTTAACCTCCACTTTACTCTACCCGGATATGGCGAGTGCCGCTGCTCCAGCACCCGAATTGCACGACGACAACCCTACTGGTAATTTCGGTGATTGGTATACTGGCGCTATTCCACCTAATGCCTCTGATGACAAACCCGTTATTCTTTTCGTACAAGGTCTCCATTCAAACTACACAACCTGGTACACCACAGATGGATATTATGATGCTGCATACAACGCAGGGTATCGTACAGCTTTTGTCCAATTGAAGGATGCAGACGGTACTGGAGGCAATATGTGGACAAATGGTGCTGAATTGGCAAATGTGATCAAAAAAGTGGCAGAATATTATGGGGTATCAAAAATCAATATCATTGCTCATTCGAAGGGCGGGATCGATACGCAAACAGCCCTTGTCCATTATGGCGCCTCCCGCTATGTCAATGTGGTTCATCAACTCTCCACACCTAATAAAGGATCAGAATTGGCCGACCTTGCATACAGCAGTTGGGCAGGATGGCTTGCGGATATCATGGGGATGAAGGATGATGCTGTGTATTCGCTCCAAACCTCCTACATGGCCAACTTTCGCTCACAAACAGACAGGCTCGAAGAAAATAATGAAACAAAGACTTATATGTCAGCTGGGGAAGGCGACGACGGCTGGTTTTCGTCTTCTTGGATCGCCCATGCTTTCCTGCCTGGAGAAGACGATGGCGCAGTTACTGTAGAATCGGCTTTAGGTCTCCCCTATGGCGTGAAAAGCTTTACGAAGGACATTTCCCACGGAAAAATGGCCAAAGCTTCATATACGTGGAAACTTGTAGAGCCAAAATTGAAACTAGAAGGAACCTCGAGCAAAAGCACAAGGAAAAACAAAGAGTCTCATGCAATTCAATCAGAATTGGAGGAGAGCTCCGTTATTATACGGGGAGGTCGTGCAAAAGGAAGCGTAACCGAGACATTTTTCTTAGAAAGCGGAATTAGACAGTTCTCGGTGGATACGATGACATCATCAAAGAAGACAGAAGTCGTGCTGATTAGCCCAACTGGAAAAAAGTACAAGGCTGATAGTAACAAAGAAAAGGACCCGAATCCTGCCATTATTTTTGCACATGCGGTACATAATGTCATAGAGGTGGAAGAGCCGGAAGCAGGGGAGTGGACGCTTGAGGTTGATGGATCGAATGATGCATACTTCATGATAGGCTCCATAGACGGGGGAGAAGAAGCAACCGTAAAAGGAAATAAAAAAGTATACAAGAAAAAAGAAAAAGCGAAGATTTCCATTGATTTGGGTAACAGTAAAATTGAAAACCCCTTGCTGAGCAAAGCGAAATTGACCAAATCAAAGAATGGCCAAAAAAACAGTATGGTGGCTGATCCGAAACTAGTAGTGGACGATGACAAACTAATCAGCAATTTTACAGTGCCGAAAGAGCCCGGGGTCTACAACCTGTCGTTCGATGTTACAGGCATCAATGAAAAAGGAGAACCATTCACAAGGTCGATTAACTATAACTTCGCCGTAACGGACGCCGACGGAAAAATTGAATAAGCGTGTTACAGCAGGTGAGCTGACAAAGCTGCTAATGTGGTCATTTGGCAAAGTGGGGAGCACAAAGCGGTTCGTATTACCAATGGAATTTAACCATTAGCATTGGATCGTCTTTACTGACAATTTCGTTGGCGATCATCCTGAAAACGTTTTTGGAACCAGCTGTAATTAAAGGCTGATTTTTTGCGGAGGAGCGTTAGTTGGCATGTTTTTCTTTGGTGAATCAAAGGAGTGGCGTCGCATACTGTTCATCGCAATGGTGTTGGCTGCTGCCGTAGGACTGAAACTGATCTCCTGATAACGATTGGCCACAATGAAAACGTGGTCGTAGAGGCTGCCAATTGTGTGTAATGGCAGCCTTTTGTTGTACTTTTTTGAAAATAAAAACCGTCGCATAGAAAACAACAAGCCAGCAATTCCAAAAGGTGAAATGAAGCGGATGAGGAAGGCTACTAATTCTGCCCCTGCGATCCGCATCGTCGAAATTGGTTTCTTCGGAATGTGATGTTTGCTCCTGAACAACAAACAACCGCCCAGTATTGGAGCGGTTGTTTATCAAGGTAGTCTATTTAAAGGGGATCAGCTACCTAGAATTTGGTGCCACATGGTCACCATATCGATCCAGCCGCGATGCTCGGTGATCTTGCCGTCTACAACACGATATTGACGGTACAGTGTGACATAAATCGTATTGCCCGTTGGCGCGGTTCCAAAGAACATACCTTGATGTGTACCTTTAACAGTCATTCTCACGAGTACTTTATCCCCTTGACCGATAATCTCTTCTACGGTGTAGCGTTTATCGGGAAATGCCTCCAAAATCGTCGTAGCGAATTTTTTTAGACCTTCCTTGGATTGGTAAGCGTACTCTTGATAATCGTCTGACAGAAACCGATCTACGCAATCCAATTCACTTTGATTCCAAAATACCTTAATAAATTCACTTACCGCTTCAACATTTTTTTGTTCGATCGTTTTCATCTTAAAGACCTCCTTATTCATTCGTTATTTGGTAATGACTTCACCCAAAATTGTCGTTACTGATCTTCAATTATTGAGCTTTGATTTGAGGTAAAAGGGTGGCTGTATCGAACCAGCCGCGGTGTTGGACGATTTTTCCATCGATGACGCGGAATTCGCGAAATTGCGTTGCCTTCACAAGTTTGGCTGTAGGTGCATTTCCTGCAAAATGACCCGAATGCACAGCCGTCATGAAGATTTTTGCGATGACCTTCTCTCCTTGGGCCAGGATTTCATCCAGGGTAAACCGACGATCCGTAAATGCCTCCGTGATTTGCGGGGCAAAGAATTGATCGGTCTTCTCCAAGATGCTCTGATTCGCAATGTCCTCGATAAAAGCGGTCACCGCTTCAACATTCTTTTGTTCCGTCGTTTTCACACTCAAACATCTCCTTTTATATGTTGGCTTGCTGACTCCAGTTCACTTGACTTCTATCTATGAACAGGGACAATGGACTCCAATCGGCTAATGTTTTGAATTGCATCGTTAGTTATGTTACCTTTTGGTAACGTTTCGGTGATAAAAAAAAGCCTGTGCTGTTAATTTGCTGCTGCGGCTGCTGAAGTAAGCTTCCTAGTCAGATCCACGAAACTATTGACTGCATCTTGAACCCTTTTTCTCAGCCCTTCGTCTACCGGAGCGCCATCGGGACCAAATGTATTGGAGCCGTAACCGATCGAAATCCACTCCGGGCAATTAATCCCGTGCAAATTACGCACAATCGTCTGCAGGTGCGAGAGCGAGCTTACTCCGAGCGGACCGCCTGCAGAGCTTACGGAAAGGACAGACTTACCAGCAACCTGGCCTGCGGTTATGTAGTCCAAGGCATTTTTAAGAGATCCTGATATGGAGCCATGATATTCCGGAGTCGCAAGGATCAAACCGTCCCCATCAGCAATTGCTTCTAATACACGCTTGACATTGGGATGAAAATCCCAATTGTCGGGTGAAAAGAGCGGCAGCTGCAGCACCGATAAATCAACAAATGTGACCGAAATCTGCTGAGCCTTCAATAGGTTTTCGATGTACTTAAGAAGGTATGTGCTCGTTGCGTTTGCGCGGTTGCTTCCCGCGATCAAGGTTACTTTCATCTTCAACATCACCTTTCATTTTCAAATGGTTCGTTTAAGTTAGAGAGGGTTGCCTGCCGCCGGCTGACAAACAAATCCGTCTGTGCTAATATGTGACTATAAGGTCACTTTTGATGTTTTTATAATACGTTACCGAATAGTAACGTGTCAATCGGTTGAAACCAATTTTTTTCAGATTTAAGAAGGGGCTGGTTCAAATTGGAAAACGACATATTCAAAGCTCTTGCGGATCCCAGTCGCCGTACGCTTTTAGACCTGCTTCGCGCATCAGACGGGCGGACGCTGAATGATCTCTGTGCGCCGCTCGACATGTCTAGGTTCGGCGTCATGAAGCATCTGAAGATATTGGAGGAAGCCGGGCTCATTACCACTAGAAAAGCTGGTCGTGAAAAGCTTCATTACCTGAATGCGGTGCCCATACGTCAAATATATGAACGATGGGTGAGCAAATACGCCGAACCATGGGCAATCGGATTAACAACTCTACAAAACGAATTGGAGCGTGAAACGAATATGGAGAACAAACCCCGTCATGTAAATCGGATAGCAATTAAAGCAAAGCCTGAACAAGTGTGGCAAGCTCTCACTGATCCTGCCAAGACGTCAAAGTTTTGGTTTAATTGCGCCATCCGCTCCACTTGGGAAATCGATGCGCCATTTGAGCTATGGAACGGAGAGGAGAAGAAAGCGGAAGGGATCATTCTCGACATTGATCCTCCAAATAAACTCGTAATGAGCTGGCGTTTTCATTCGTTTCCCGGCACGGAGAGCGACACACTGTCACGTATTACGTGGGAGATCAGTTCGCATCCTGAGCTTTAGGGCGTGAGCCTTGTAACTGTTGTGCATGATGAATTCGAACAGGCGATAAGCACAGCAAAGATTCTTGAAAACGGGTTGCCGATTGTCCTTTCGGGTTTGAAGACTTTGCTTGAGACTGGGGAGACGCTCGCTAGCGACTAAAAATCTGACGAAAATCAGTTGTAAAAGACACCGCATTATTAACGTTGGGAGAATGGGGGGCAATAATCTTTACTTCTTTAATAAAAAGTCCCTAGAGCGGGGCTACCAGCATCAACGTTTTCGTTTTTTTGCTGAATGAACAAGCAGTAACCCGAAATGGTGTATAATTTATCCAAATGGAATTCATTACCCTTAAGGAGATTACCTTATATGACGAATACGACCTTCCGCATCCGCCGCCCCTCAATGGATGATGCCCAAGCTATTTGCGACCTTGTAGCCACCTGCGATATCGAAGACCTCGGAGCACCGGATATCGTTCTCGACGACGTCTTAGACATGTGGTCCCGCTTTGATCTTGAGAACAATGTATGGGTCGTGGAAGACACGGACTCCGCATTAATCGGTTACGCCTTCCTTGAGGAGGACAGTGAAGAGAAACTGTTCAGCTATGGATGCGTATTGCCTACCGCTCGCGGTCGAGGTATCGGTTCAGCACTTGTGGCGGCGCTTGAAGCGCGTGCCATGGCACTTTGGAATGAATCTGGCGTCTCGAAGCGCCTACAAAGCATGATCCCAACGTTATGCGAGGATGCCGTCCGATTGTTTGAGGCTCAAGGTTTCGCTCCGGTCCGATACTTCAAGCGCATGGAAATTCGATTGGATGCCGAACCGGCCGCAGCCATTCCACCTGAAGGCTTCACAATCGATCCGTTCGTGAAGGGCAGCGATGAACAAGTCGTCTATGAGGCCTATGTAGAATCGTTCGCCGATCATTGGGATTTCGCGGTGCCTCCCTTCGAGAAATGGGTTGAAAAAACTCAACTGCCTACCTTCGACGAACGATGGTGGATGATAGCCCGGGATTCGAAAGGTGCGGTTGCAGGCTTTGCGCTCTGCCGCATGCGCGAAGACCTGCTCTTCATCGAACAGATTGGCGTACGCCGGCCGTTCCGTGGGCGCGGTCTTGCTCTCGCACTGTTGCAGTACGTGTTCGAGGCTTCCTATTGCGCGGGTCAGGCGCTCGTCTCGCTAGGCGTCGATGCCGCCAACCCTTCAGGTGCTTATCGCCTCTATGAGAAGGTCGGTATGAAGCCCGTCCACGAAATCAGCATTTATGAAAAGTCTTTCACTTTCGAATGATATGGCTAAGGTTGTAAATTCGTAACACATAGTAGAATTGTGTGTCAAAACAAAGTTGGAATCGTAAAGATACTTAAAACATTAATGCGGGGACGTCACAAAATGCCATAAAAAAATGGCTGTCGACCTTCTCGACAGCCAGGACCCGTGAGTTATGCACCGGGTCTTTTCGCTTTACGAATCAAATTAAATTTTCGTCTGTTTGAAAAACGGCTTCAAGCAAACCCGGAAAAAGAGAGTCCAAGTCTTCTTTGCGAAGTGAATAATAATGCTGCTTACACTCTATTCGTACCTTAAGCACTCCAGATTCACGAAGAACCTTTAAATGATGGGATAAGGTAGACTTGGCTATATTCATTTCCAAATACGTTGAAGGGCATTGCTCATGATTGTTGTACAGACTGCGAGCAATCTTCAAGCGAGTGGGATCACTTAATGCGTGAAGGACCGAAGTAAGTCTTATACATTCAACAGTTGGCTGATAAGGTGTTCTCATACAAAAATAGTAGCATAGTCCTTTCCAAACATCAATGTTCTACAGATATAGAACAATAAAACATTGATAATGAGTCGATAATGGAATATTATAGTACTATGTTTATCGAACTATCAAACAAAAACACAAATTAATTGGAGGGTATAGGAAGATGGAGAATACGGATAAGCAACCAATTGATTTTTTCAAGGTGATTCATGAGCGGCGTTCTGTGCGTCATTACGATTCAAATTGGAGAATTTCCAAGGAAGAAATAATGGAAATGCTGGCAGAGGCGACTTTGGCACCCTCGAGTTCAAACCTTCAGCCATGGCGATTTCTTGTGATTGACAACCAAGAATTGAAAGAAAAGCTGTTACCCATTGCACGAAATCAAAAGCAAATTGTTGAAGCGTCTGCAATTATTGCAGTGTTGGGTGATCTTGAGGGCTATATGAAAGCAGAACAAATTTATCAACAATCGGTAGAACGTGGTTTCATGACGGAAGAAGTCAAACAAACCTTAGTGAACAATATCACGAATGCATATTCGAACAGAGATCCTGAGTTCATTAAGCGGATCGCGTTGGTTGATGGCGGTCTGGTATCCATGCAGCTTATGCTTGTCGCAAAAGCAAAAGGCTTTGATACGGTACCGATGGGCGGGTACGATGAGGAGCAATTCAAGGTCGCTTTTGAGATTCCCCAGCGCTATCAACCAATCATGTTAATTGCCATAGGCAAAGCATCTGAACCTGGACATCCGACAACACGTTTACCCATGGATCAAGTAACGTTCTGGAACCAGATCTCGAAAGAAAACCACGTAGCTTTGCGAAACGCTACCGAATAAGCACGGTGGTCAAATAGAGAAACACCATAATGGAAGATCCCTGATCCATTACGGGGAATAAAAAGAAAGCAAGTGGCTATAACGACGACGGCCATCACGGATGCAAACGATCATGGCTCGAATGAATGAAGCCAGGATGAAAAAAGGTATGCCTTGTAATAAGGGCATACCTCAGACTGAAGAGAAACTTTAGACACGTAATATAATGAAGCAACTGAGGTTTGAGTCCCGTATTGCACTGGGCTTAAACCTTTTAATTTTGCCTAAATTCCAGCACCTCCAGTTGTTAGGTGTGTCTAACCATAAGGGTGTAGTTCAACTACATCAGTCTAACACTTCATTGTCTGTGAACTCTAACAGGTGCTTCCGGAAAAGTTTGACAATTACTATTTAGTACTATATAGTTCTAATTATGAAAACAGCATCTAATCGCACTCATGCAATTGTCGTGGCATCGGATTTGTTCTTAAAAAGAGGACTAGTCAACACCAGCATCGATGATGTGGTAAAGGAAAGTGGTGTGTCCAAATCGAACATTTACTACCATTTTAAAAGTAAGGAGGAACTGATTGTAGCTGTTTTGAATTATCGCATCAGCATGTTTCAGGAAACTGTGCACACAATTTTGCTTACCGATCTATCCTTTAAGGAACGAATGCGATTGATATTTACATCGCTAGCGGAGGAGTTGGACGGCCGATCATGTGTGGGCGGGTGTCCAATCCTGGCAATGCTAGCGTTTCCGATGCCGGAACTGAGAAGCAGAATTAATCGATTTTTTGTGGATCTGCGCGAGATGGTTGAGGGCATGTTAATTCAAGGAGTTGCCACCAAAGAATTTCGAGCGGATATTCCGATTAGCCAAACGGCTGACTTGGTGATTACATCCATCGAAGGCTCTTTAATGCTGGCGGAGGCTCATGGAGACTCAAGCGTTGTAGCAAAATCGGGGGAGGCATTACTACACTTGCTTCAAGTGTAGCTTTTTTTTACAGTCGATTAGTACCACTTAGTACTAACTGCGAATTACAAGGAGGAAACGAATTATGGGGATTATTTTCGTAACCGGAGCCACTGGCTTTATCGGTAAGGAGATGGTGAGAGAGTTAGTCAAAAACGGACATACCGTGCTCGCCCTCATTCGATCACAAGTAAAATGGCAAAACATGTTGCATAACTTTTCTGAACATGAGAAAAAAAGCTGTATTGGCATAGTAGGAGATTTACGGAGAGAAGATCTGGGATTGTCATCAAAGTCGTATGATCAGGTGATGAGTGCTGATGTGATCATTCATGCCGGTGTTCCGATGAATATTTTGCTTGATGAAGAAACGGCTATGGATGTAATTCTCCATGGATCTAGAAGGCTGTTGAAAGTGGCAAAAGAGATACATCGGAGAAAAAAGCTGGAGACCTTCATACATCTCGTAGGTTATATGAGTCCGATAACCGATCAGAATGCTAAGACAACCGAGGACGTGTTTACTATGTCTGATTTCATGAGAGGAGTGGGTGGATACGAGCGATACAAATTTCTCGCGGATCTTTTGGTAAGACAGGAAACCGCTCGTGAAGGCATTCCCTTGACTGTTATTAACCCCAGTGTTGTGATTGGTCCGAGGGATACGGGGAGTACGCAACAGTTGGAGGGATTTGGTATGCTGGTTGACACCCTGCGGCGAGGGAAAATGCCAGTTCTTCTAGGTGGGAAAGAGTGGTGGCTGCCTCTTATTCCTCTTGATGATTTGGCAAAGGTGATTGCCGGACTTGCCCAGCCGCAAGAGAGCCAAGTGCAAACCCACTTTGCGTTATTTGACAGAAATGTGATCCCACCCTTGCCTCAATTGATTCAACTGATCGCTAAGGAGCTTCGTATCCCGGCTCCAACAATTCCCGTATCTGTGCCGATTATTAAGAAAATGCTCCGTTGGGGAGGAAGCCGAGTAATGGGTCTTCCCGCCAACTCGATGGATTTTCTCACCACAAAAGAATTTCCTGTTCAATCGTTTCAAGCGAGTATAGACCGATTGGGAATAGAGCAGTACGACGTGACCCGGTATCTACCTCGAGTTATTGCTGATTTGGATTATCGTTTATCTAACGAACATTCTAGCAACCCCCACAATTATACAAGGGAACTCACGGGGAATCTCGCATCGTTTAAGAAAGAGGGGACGGGAAAACCATGGGTGTTTCTCCATGGACTTTTCAGCGATATGGACGATATATTGCCGCTAGCCAGCCAGCTTAAAGAAGAACCGGTAATTCTGTTTGATTTGCCTGGTTTTGGCCGTTCTCCGTATCACCATCACGTGCATGTTTTGGAGGGCTACGTCGACACTGTTTTGGAAGCCATCAAGGAATTGCCTTCTACGGTTTATCTGGTTGGACATTCATTGGGAGCATACATTGCCTCAAAGGTGGCTGAAAGAGTGCCAAACAAGGTAGAGAAGCTATATTTGATGCAGCCACCGCTTCATCGGCCTAGGTACCCCGCGGCAATAAATCTGGCCGGGAAGGTTCAATCGTTGCTTACTACATCCTTAAAATATAGGGGTACTCCTAAACAGCTGTCTAAGATGTTTCTCAATCAAGGTGTATTTGGAAGCGTCGAAGAGATACCGGAAAACTATTTGCAAAAGGTGGCTGGGACGCTTCGATCACCACGCATACGCCAATCACATGCAGAGTTGCTTAGTTTTCTGATGAGGGATTTTACAGGGATGAGCTTCTTAAGGTCGCTAAAAGTCCCTATACGGGTCATATGGGGAACGCGTGATCAAGCTTACCAATTATCTGAGGAAATGGAGACAGAGCTTATGCAGGCAAAAATCGAATTGGTAAAACTGGATCTCGCGCATAATTTCCCGATCACCCATCCACAAATTGCGGCTGACTTATTACGAGATCGATTTCTCAAATGACGGCCACGGCGGGAATCCGGTATCACCCAATTTGATTTTGCGGTTTGATGGAGCATGGGTCCCTACATGAAAAAAACCGAAAGGACTCGGCATCGCTCGGCGATACGAAGTCTTTTCGGTTTTTTTGCATGTCAGGCTAAACCGAATGCCAGCGCCAGCGAGGCGGCAGACGCGCCGCCTGCAAGTGAGCCGGCGACATTGACGGCATCGTTGTTCCAGCCTGCGCGTCCGCGGATGCGTACGGCTGGCTTGCTGCAGTGGCGGGCCTGCTCGATTTCCCGACCGCAAGTGCCGCAACGGAACATTTGCTGCCATGTCGCACCGATCCACGAATCGGCCAACGACCCTATGATGCCGGACAGACCGGCTATTCCGACCCAGGCTGCCGGTCTAAGCGCCGCCGCGATCGTATCCGGTGTTGCTTGGCCGGGTACCGCAAGCAACGACCACGCTACGGCACCGATAAATAGGCCGCCGGCTAGCGAGGCACCGATGCCGAGGCCAGAGACTCCTCCGGACGTGCCAGGCGGAACACGCCGCCCCGTCTTGATCGATCTCGGCGGCTTTCGGCTCAAGCCGCCGATTTCCGTAGCCCAAGTATCGGCTGTGACCGCCGCCATCACGCCAAGGAAGGCGTACCACCAAAGCGGATGCGGGATTGCCCAATTTGCCGTGCATAATAGCAGCCCCAGTCCTCCGTTAGCAAGTACTTGGCCGGCATCGCGCCTCCCCGTTTTCTCATAACCGCTCTCTGCCTTTTCCTTTGCATGCTTTTTCCACTTGGACCATAAGGTAGACGAAACAAAAAAAGCGATGAGGGAGCCGAACCAGACCACGCTTCCGAGCACGTACATCAACGTACCCAGCATCACCGCTGCTACAAAGCCGGAACCGGACAGCGACCGTTTTAAATAAGCCGTCCCTGCAATCCCAGCGCTACCGGCCAGACCTATTAACCACTCCACCGCTATTCGCCCCCTTTGTTTTAGACTAATTATACCTCAACACAGTCGGCATTCGAAAATGAAAAGGTGATGATCAAGCTACTAGCAAACAATACTCACTTGAACGAATTGGTAATTCAACAGATTTCGTATAGGATCGATCTATTGTTTTTTAGAAATGGGAAATGAGGCAAAACAAAATAAAGATAAAGACCGACGAAAATATCGTCGGTCTTTGGCGTTTTTGATTTATTCAACTGGGTCCAAACGAGTCTCACGGTCATCAATAATTGGAGAGATCTCTTTACCTTGCTTTTTCAAATCACGCAGGTAATCAGCCAAAATCTCACGCTGGAAATTTGGGGTATCTGTCCACTTTGCTTGGCTGAAAATAGGGCCGTATCCATCAGCGTTACCGGCGATCAAGAAGTTGTTTGTTGTCACTTTGAATGTCTCATCGGAATATTTTCCGTCCACATAAACAGGTGTGCCGTCAATCAAGGTGATCTTCACGATTTTGTCGCCTTTTTCGCGGGTGTTATCCCATTCGTATTTCAAACCGGATACTTGCAAGGCTGGCAGGTTTGAGTACTTGTCGAGCACTTCCAGAACCTCTTTGATTTGTTCAGCCGTCATTTCCCCTACGACATCCCAGTTGTCAAACGGAAGAACAGAAAACACTTCACCATAGGTGATTTCACCTGCGTCGATATCGGTGCGGATTCCGCCGATATTGGTGAATGCGATGTCCGCATTTTCTTTTTCACGCATGGAGTCTGTAATCAAATTGCCTAATGGGGTAACACCTTCACGCGCTTTATCCTTGTCAATGTTACCACGCTTCATTTGATTCACACTATCACGTGTAATTTTATCTGTGGCAACTCCAACGACTTCGTTTTTAATCGCTTCCACTTTGCCCTGATACTTTTTAATAATCGCATTAACATCGCGTTTTTCGGCTGCAAGTCCTTTTTTGGTTTCTAAGAGAGAAACCTCGGAAGAGACAACCTCTTCCGTCTTTTTATCTACAAAGAGGCGGATGTGGCCAATTGCTGCGGTTGCGGTTTGCGCTTCGACAACAGGAATGTCATTTACGTGTGCTGCTACCCGTTGGTGAGAGTGTCCCCCGATGACCGCTTGGATATCGTCTACGCTCACGTCCTCCGCAAATTCAGCCAGCTCGCCAATTACGTCGCCAGACTTGTCAATTTCGCCTGGTAGATGGGAGTTGACGATCACGATGTCCGCCCCCTTTTCCTTCAGTTCCTTCGCGAGCTTTTTGGCGATTGGGGCCGTTTCGCGGAACTCCAGTCCTTTAATGTTGGTCGCCAGTGTCGTAGAAGGTGTTTGCAGCGTTGACAAGCCGATGATGCCGATGGACAATTTATCCTTTTTGACGATGGTGTAAGGCTTTACCCAAGAGACTGGTTTGCCTGTTTTTTCATCATAAATATTGGCACTGAGTAGTGGGAACTTCGCTTGCTTGATGCGGTCTTTCAGAACATCCATGCCAAAGTCGAATTCGTGGTTTCCGATTGCACCCGCATCATAACCGATTCGATTTAATGTTTCAAATGTGGATCGACCTTCAAATGCATTCGAAATTAATGTGCCTTGGAATGTGTCGCCTGCATCAACGACGATGGTTCCCGATTTATTTACAGAGCGGTACTGTTCAACGATACCGGCAACAATCCCCATCCCGCCATTTTCGTATTTCTCGCTGTACTCGATATTTCCGTGAATATCGTTTGTTGAGAGAATATCAATGTCTTCAAAGACAAGAGGTTTCATACCGGATACAGCGTCCTCGACAGTGATGACTTCCTCCGCATCAAGCTCTGCTTGATAACCCAAGTCCAGGATACCTTTCAATGCTGCGTAAGCCAACAGATTGCGGTTATCCCGGTCAATCTCGTCTTCGTCTTTGAAATGATTCAACACGTTCGTATCCACTTTCGGAATTCTTTTCTTTGTGATGGCATTTGCAATGATTGCGGCATACTCTTTTCGCAGAACTTGATCTTCAGGATGAAATTCGTCTTTTGATACGCCTTCCATGAAACCAGCATTAACTACGCTGCTCACGGCATCAGCGTACTCCGTTGGCACGTCCTTAAACTCGATTGCATTATTTGGTTTACGCAGATCCAAAGCGTTTGCCAATATCAGCGCGAGGTCAAGGCGAGTGAGCTTGTCATCTTCATTACGATCTGCATCAATCCAATCGTATTTCTTTGCCAGCTCGAAGTCATCGCTGCTTTGAGAGGACTTTGCCGCTACTTTCGAATACTTGGCCGATTTCGCAAAAGCTTGATCATAGCTACCGAATCCAGGAACTCCTAGTAACGATATACTAAGCGAGGCAGCAACGGCTAAAGGGATCATTTTCTTCGTAGAAAACATGGGAGGTGGCTCTCTCCTTTTAAAATGGAATCATGACTAAGACTATTCTATTTCAAAATTGATTGAATTCCGTTTAAATAACAATTACTTAATGAATTCAATATATAACTTTACAATTGGGCCCCACTTCAAAGAGCAAACAAAAGCCGTTCCCTATGTTACAGAGAACGACCTCCACACTGAGATATTTTTGTGTCCATTTACATCTTTTCAATAAGGTTCCATAATGAGAACTGTTGTAAAGTATATATATTTGTATCATATACTTACCAAAAGGAGAGTGTAGACTATGCATGAAACTTGTGTTCCGACTGGTGTGGAACTAAAAGAAACTGGTTTTGGATACACCTTGTCCTTAATTGGCGGTAAATATAAAATGATCATACTGTATTGGCTGTCTGAAAATAAGGTTATGCGGTTTAATGAGCTGAAGCGGTGTATCGGAACCATTTCCTATAAGACGCTTAGCATTATGTTAAAAGAGCTCGAGGCAGATGGCCTTATCATACGCCGGGAATTTCCCCAAATCCCTCCAAAAGTTGAATATTCATTGTCTGAAAGAGGGATTTCTCTCATTCCAGTGCTGAATATGATGTGCGAGTGGGGGGAGAAAAACCGTTTACCAGCTCAGGAGGCTGTAAAGCGGCAGGCATAATGTTGGTTTAATGAAAAAGAAGTATCTCCTAATCAAGGAAATACTTCTTTTTCATTACTTTTACAGATTATCGATAAAATGAATATAATCATGTGCACTTTTTTCCAATTCGGTTGCAGGTCCTTCATTTTCTGATCCAGGCACATTTTCACCGGGCGCTTTTTCTGTGCCATAAAACGCAAAAACTGAACGATAATCAGCATTACAGTATAGGAAGGTCGTTTCAAAAGGGGCTAATAAATTTTCAAGAGTGTAGCGATACCTTCCCTCTGGACGATAATCTTCTTTTCTAATTCCGGCAGATACGGCCAAAGCAACTTTACGATTCTTGAATTTATCCCCTTTTGAACCGTAGGCCCAGCCATAAGATAACACATCGTCAAGCCATTTTTTAAGGAGAGGCGGACAGTTAAACCAATAGATCGGGAACTGTAAAACTAGATTACCATGCGATTCAACCAATTTTTGTTCTTTTTCCACGTCTATGTTTCCATCAGGATAAGACTGATGCAATTCGTGTACGGTATACTTTTCTGGATATTTTTTGAGTTCTTCTACCCATCGCTTATTGATGACGGATGTATCTATGTTTGGGTGTGTGACGATAACAAGAGTTTTCAAAGATTTGTCCTCCTTCAGTAATATTGATGATTATCTTGAGTATAGAAATTGCAACGCTATTTTGTAAGTATGCACTTTTATTACAGGTACTTACATAAAGGTGAGAGTCCCCCAGCGTAATTAAGCACCGTACTACTTATGTTCTCTGCAGGTATGTTTATACGATGTATGGAGAATTAAAATCATCCTGAAGATCTTCCCTCTATATATAGGTAGTTGAATAATAAGCTTCATGAACACTGATTTATTTACCGAAATTTGGCCATTGATTTAAAAGTCTATTATCTGCTATATTATCTATCCGGCCATCAAATGGTGGTCAAAAATGAAATGGCATTAGAACCTTTCTTGGGCCTATAGCTCAGTTGGTTAGAGCGCACGCCTGATAAGCGTGAGGTCGGCTGTTCGAGTCAGCCTAGGCCCACCATTTACCATTGAAAATGGTCACCAAGTATTGATAAGATGAAGGACCAAGCAGTAATGGGGCTGTAGCTCAGTTGGGAGAGCGCCTGCCTTGCAAGCAGGAGGTCATCGGTTCGATCCCGTTCAGCTCCACCATAAATATTCAGGATGCTAATGGAAGGTCAGCTAAAAACGTCAACGTCCTGTTGACAACGCTGACACGCCGACATCCATGTCGTCGCGGGATGGAGCAGCACGGTAGCTCGTCGGGCTCATAACCCGAAGGTCGCAGGTTCAAATCCTGCTCCCGCAACCAAATAGTTGGAGCTGTGGTGAAGTTGGAGTTCACGCCGGTCTGTCACACCGGAGGTCGCGGGTTCGAGTCCCGTCAGCTCCG
>DASQNU010000267.1:0-17899 GCA_035644815.1 Bathyarchaeia archaeon
ATCAGTCGTCTAGATTCGTCCGCTTGAATAATGGCACACACTTTTTTTATCTGTTCCGCACTTGCAAGGGAAGTGCCCCCAAACTTGGCTACTTTCATCTCCGACTCCTCCACTAACTGCTTACTCTGTTGAAATGATCTGAATATAGGTTAAATGAGTTTGATCAAAAAGACAAGTGTCCATTTCAGGAAGACACAACAAATACACATGCCATCCTTTTGTGTTCACCCTTTTTGACAAATTTACTTGCTGCTCATATAATTGCTATAGCAAATAAATTACAAAGGAGGCTTTGGCGATTGAATCTGGAGGAATCTTTTGGGTTTATACTCAATAATACCGGACGACGAGTAACCCAGCTGTTGAATTTGCATCTGCAGCCGCATGAAATCACAACCGAACAGTTTTCACTTCTTCGCCGTTTAAACGAGCAAGACGGGATCAGTCAGAAAGAACTTGCAAAACGTGTCGGGAAAGATCAAACCAATATCACGCGGATTCTCGATCAATTGGAGCGAAAAGGGTTGGTCATTCGAAAGCCTAATCAAGAGGATAGACGTTCCTTTCTGGCCTACGTGACGGATGAAGGCCGGGCTTTGGATGAGATTTTGGTCCCTATTGAACAAGAAGTGATCAGAAAAGTATTGGCTGACCTGTCCGAGGAAAATGTGCGGCACTTAAAAACCTTGCTGACGCGTATCGAGCAAAAAGCGAGCGGGTTGATTGATTCACTAGAGAGATAAGATTGGAAGGAACGGAGAGATAACCATTGAAAGAACAAAAATTATGGAATCGCGACTTTGTTGCTATTTGTTTTAGCAGCTTTTTTCTTTTTCTGCCCTTCTATGCCTTAGCTACCACACTCCCTGTCTTTGTCACAGACGAGCTGCATGGGGCTAAAACCCAAATCGGTTTGGTGATGACCTTATTTATTATTTCTGCCGTTATTTTCAGACCCTTGACCGGGAAGTGGCTGGACGAAGTGAATCGCAGAAAGCTGCTGTTCCTTTCCCTGATCATCTATTCAGTTTGCACCATTCTTCACTTGGGAGTACAAAGCATGGCCGTATTGTTGGCACTTCGTTTTTTCAACGGGATCGGTTTTGGGATGGCGACAACCGCTACAGGAGCCATTGTCATTGACCTGATACCGGAAAATCGCAAAGGTGAAGGGATCGGCTATTATACACTTTTTATGAGTTTGGCCATGGTATTGGGGCCTTTTTTGGGTCTGACGATCATTGAACATGCGAGCTCTACCCTCTTGTTTGTGATTTGCGGTTCATTGTCTGTTTTATCACTCGTTTTAGGGATGATGATTCGGATACCGGAACGCCCACAGCCTGCTACTTCGCTCAGTAAAAAATTCAGCTGGAATGGTCTGATTGAACCGAAAGCCATTCCGATAGCGATTGCGGCAAGTTTGGCGGCCTTTTCGTATGGCGCGATCACGACATTTCTTTCCGTCTACGCCAAAGAAATTGGTTTGACAAGCTATGCGAGTTACTTTTTCATCGTTTTCGCAGCCTTTATTGTCCTCCCTCGTCCATTTACAGGAAAATTATTCGACCGGAAAGGACCGAATCTTCTCGTCTATTCCGGCATTGTGCTCTTTACGTTTGGATTGATCAGCTTAAGCCAAGCCACTACGCCGTTACTCTTTTTGCTGGCTGGCGGCATTATCGGTCTCGGCTACGGCGCCATGCTGCCAAGTTTTCAAACGATCGCGATCCAGTCTGCTCCCAGTCATCGCAGAGGTCTGGCAACGAGCACGTATTTTGTCCTGTTTGACTCCGGTTATGGACTCGGATCGTACATTCTGGGCATCATCGCTGCATCGACCAGCTACCATAACATGTATCTCATCTCCGGGGTTATCGTAGCTTTCACCGCCGTGCTGTATTATTTTCTACATCATCGTAAAACGGCATTGCAAAAGGAAGCTCCACCAGTACAGCTGCATTCGTAAACGTAGAGAAAACTTGATTACGCCAAGCTCTTCGGCGCAGCCTCGTTTTCACGAAAAAAGCTCAAAGCCCGTTGTTATGGGCTCTGAGCTTTTTTTGCAGCAATCGGAATATATCCCCCATCCTCAATCGCTTTGGCTCCCTCCTCGCTTTGGATCCAGGCCAGCAATTGATTGGCTGGGCTATCGGCAGGTTCTCCTTTTCGAGTAACCGCGTAAAGCACTGCCGTAAACGGATAGGTGTCTTTTACGATGCTGTCTTTACTCGGTTCAACACCGTTAATCGCGAGAAATTTCACCTCTTCCCGCTGATGCATTTCGTTGGCGTAGTAAAAAAATGAATAACCGATCGCATTCTCCGCATTTTGATAATCCGCCACCGCATCGATCAGCCCGCCCATGCCTCCTGCTTTTCTTACAGTGGGCGGATCGGCCAACGGTAGATCCTTCATGACCTTTTTCACCATAAACGTTTGGCTTCCCGAGTTTTCTTCCCGTTGAAAAGCCACAATCGGATGATTTTCTCCACCAACCTGCGACCAATTGGTGATCTTCCCCATGTAAATCTCCTGCACTTGTGCAACGGAAAGTTGATGGACCGGATTGTCCTGGTGAACGAGGAATACAAACGCGTCTTTTCCAATCGGAGTGAGTTGGAGACTGACGCCATGCTTGGCTGCAAGCTTCTCTTCTTCATCGGAAGGACCTGCTACGAAGATGATATCAGCCTTTTTGGTAATCAGATTTACATACGCCTCATGGGTCGTATTGAAGTGAGTAAACGATGCAGCACGGTGTTTGCTTACTCCTGTCAAACGGTTCACGAGTATTTGACCGAACGGAATCGCTGCAGTTGCTCCATCTACTTTTGGATAAGTCGTTAGTGAAATAGGATTCGATCGGGGTATCACCTGATTAATGATGAAGCAAAGGATGAGGAAACAAGGAAGCAGAAGAAAGACTTTTCGCAGGTTTTTGACATTGTTTCTCGGTACATCGGACACACTGGACATTCCCGCCATGATGGCGCACCCGGGAATCAACGTTACCAATAGCCCAATATATTTGACAGTGATACTGTCCGTCACATAATAGCGTAAGCTTTCGAATATCGGCTTGGCCCAATATACGAACAGCTCAAACGGCAGCCAAGTTATGCTGCCCAAATCTGAGGTGGCCCCTGCCGTGCTTAAAAACGTCAATAACCAGATCAATGCGGCGGCAATTGAAACGGAAAAAGCAGCGATCGCTTGCATCGGCCACTTTTTCACTACGCGCTTGGATAGCCATTGTCCGGAAAAAAAGAAAAGCAGCAAAATGATGGACAAATAAACCAGATGTCCGATCCACAGGCTGATATCGCCCCATTCCACCTGTTGTTCGATCATTTCTATGTAAAGGGCGGTGAATTGTCCGACGATCAAGAGTGCGATCACATATAAGAAGCAATACGAGATCCCCCAAAGACTGGCTTGTACAATTTGGATCAATACGGTACCTTTTGCCTCGTCAAGCTCGGTTTGCTGCATGTCAAGATTCCCCCCTCCATGATCATGGTCCGTCAGCAGTGAATAGGCATTGCAGTGTGTACGGAAAACGCCTTGCGAAAAAAGGAAGCTGGTGTTCTGCGCCCTCATCCAGGGTAAAATGCAAACGATCCTGGAAAGCACCGTTCGCAGCCAAAAGCGCGTAAGCCTCCTTGGTCCGGGCTACCATTTCTTTTTGGATATTTTGTTTTCCTACTCCTTCCAGACTGCCCACATCGATATACAATCGATGCATCTGCGAGGTAATGGGATGCTCTTTCATATAATCGATGACCCCAGGGTACCAAAATGAGCAAGAAATACACCCGATTTTGCTAAAAATGTGCGGATAGAGATAGATGGCATACAACGAGATGAGACCGCCCAATGATTTTCCGATCATTGCGGTCATTTCCGCTCTTGGGTCTGTTTGAAATTGTCTGTCAATATACGGCTTACACGCTTCCACAACAAACCGCAAATACGTCGATCCTTGTCCGCCGAAATCCGCGAATCGTTCGGTGAGAGCCGGTGCTGGCCATGGCGTGTATTCATCAAGTCGATTGAACGGTTCAATGCCAATTAGGATGAGTTTTGGCAGTTCGCCAAGATCGAACATTTCTTCCAAAATAGCAATGGATTTGCTCTGACTTGGATCAAAGATATCGCCGCCGTCCTGTACATAGACAACCGGATATTTGTGCGATTCTTCCGGGTAACCGGGTGGCAGGTAAATGAGTAGACTACGCTGATAAATTTCTCTGGTAACTAGCGTCCCTTTCAAAAATGGTCCTCCCCCTACGTGTGCTGATAATGACCATGATCTTCCCCCATAATCATGGTCATTATAAGCCAGCCCTTTGTTGTTTCACAACAATATTCAATTGCAACTATGGCTCCAGCACGATCTTTAAACAGTTATCTTGTTTCTGCTCAAAGGTGGTGTACGCCTTAGGCGCATCCTTTAAGGAAAACGTATGACTGATGAGATCGGATACACTTACTTTTTCCTCTCGTAACATTTGATACAAATGCGGGATCAAGTGAATGACAGGAGCTTGTCCCATCTTCAACTGGATATTGCGTTCGAAAAGATCTCCCAACGGAAAGCCGTTATAACGCGTCCCGTAAACACCGATCAGTTGGATGGTTCCCCCCTTGCGTACGACCTGGCTAGCCATCTCGACAGCAGCCATCGTTCCACCTTGCAGGCGCAGTGCTGTTTCTACTTTTTCCAAGAAGGTCATTTTCCCTCCCATCCCGACGCAATCAATTACGACGTCAGCTCCACCTTTCGTAATTTCCTTCAAATGCTTGCCGAGATTTTCGACTTTGGAGACATCAAATACCTCCGCCCGGTTGAAATTACGAGCGTGCTCCAGACGGTGGGAAACACAGTCTACCGCGATCACGCGATGGGCACCTGCCAACCAGGCCAGACGTTGTACAAGCAAGCCAATAGGTCCGCAGCCTATCACAATGACGGTATCCCCCGCCTTTACTCCAGCGCTCTTGATCCCCCAAAAAGCCGTGGGTAGTGCATCAGAAAGAAGAACGAGCACATCGTCTGGAAGCTCACACTCCGCTGGAACGACAAATGAAGTAAAGTTGGCAAATGGGACACGCACCGCCTCCGCTTGCGTCCCGTAGAAATCGCCAAAAAGGCGTGAACTACCGAAGTAGGAGCCCGCTTCACCGTGCTCATTGGCTCGGTCGCATTGGCTCTCAAGCTCGTTCTGGCAGAAATAGCAGGTTCCACAAGCCACATTGAATGGAACAATCACCCGATCCCCTTTTTTCAGCTTATGGACGCCACGCCCGACATCCTCCACGATCCCGACGGCTTCATGCCCAATGACAAATCCTTTTTCCAGGCTTGGAATCATGCCGTGAAATAAATGCAAATCCGAACCGCAAATCGAACTGCGGCTTACTCTGACAACCGCATCTTCGTCTTTTTCGATTCGTGCATCAGGAATCTCTTTTACTTCCACGCTGCGAAAACCTTGGAATGTCACTGCTTTCATCGCTCTTCCTGGCCTCCCATCCATTTTTCGATTAAGGTAGACTGAGCAAATAACGAACTAACGCATCTTGCTCTTCTTTTGTAAAGCCGGTTGTGCGGTCTACCCAAAACGGATGCCCTTCCCCCGTGACATGTGCTTGACGCAGAAAGTCTTCGGATCGATTTGAGGCGATTACTTTTTCCCGCAAATCTTTGTCGACCATCGCCAGCAAGCTGTTGTATGGATCTGGAGCCACTCCCTTCATCTCGGTTTGCGGCACTCCGACTTGCGAGCGGTCTTTTCCAACTGCCACCCCTCCATCATGCAAATAAGGTGCGCTCCAGAACAATCCGAGCAGACTCATGGACTTATATCCGCCGCGTGAACCTGATTGTGCCCAAGCGATTTGCAGTTGTTGGCGCTGACGATCTGTCATCGGTATTTTCACTTTTTTCGCATCGCGGGGAATTGGAATCGGCGTATCCGGCGTGTACATGATGGCAGGACCCATAATCCGTTGAATCTTTTTAAATCCTTTTGCCCGTGATGGTTCTGTTTTTACTTCTTCAATGGGTATGACTGCATTGCTTGTCAAATAGTCACCCGCATGACATCGGATGCATCCGGCTCGTTCAAATACTTGTCTTCCCCTTCTAACTGTGCGAGCATCCGTCTGAAAGGGAGAGGTCGGGGCTTTTAATGTTTCCATCCAGGCCGACATCGCATTGATTTCTTCTAACGTATGATATCCGGGTGTCCCATAGGTCAGCCCTACACTGGATATATAATTGGCTTTTGGATAGGTTGATGTGACATACAGCTGATTGATGCCGGGTACACCCGGTGTCGGATCCACTTTCGAAAAGAATGCTGTTGGCTTTTCTTGTCCTTTTCCTCCTTGAAATCGATACTTCGGGTTGGCCGCTCGTTGCAATACCGTTCCGAGGTACACTTCCTTGTCGATGCCCAGAAGCGGCTTGCTGACTACTGTTTGCGAAAGGGTGTCCATATTTTGGGAATGAACATTGTTTATGGCAGCGCTTGCTCCTTTAAAGGGTCCCACTAAGCCTTGTCCGTTCCAGCCATAGGGATGATCTCCCTTCGTCAGAGAATCTGGTATTTGTACCGGATTATTTTCGGAATCCAGGGTAACATCCACGCTCCCCTTCGGCCAAAACATGACTTGCCTATCCACTTCCTCTTCCAGCTTTTGCGGATCTGGCAGCAGCGCTCGCTTACCATCCGATGTAGTCACTGGGACACTGAGTTCCGTGATGTATTTTTTCAGCGAAACGATATTGGTATGCGTGAAATATGACGACGTATTGGTGCTAAGTGCAAGCAAGTAACCCATATTGAAATCACGGTTGGGCAGCCCTTGCAGTATCTTTCCGCTTGCCGGATCTACTGTAGCATGGCAAGCCATACAGGTTATACCGGCCTTCCAACGACCCTCTTCCCACTTTACTTTAAATCCTAAGGGGGCATACGACCCTTTGGCCACATCAATTCCGGTATCGATTAGCTCTCCCTTTTTAATCGTTTTTCCCCCGATAGTTGCCGTCTTGGCAGCTTCTACTTGCAAATTCGTGGTGCCCCGTCCATTCAGTTTCGCAATTGCTTTCATGATATTGGGAATCGTGAATGGGCCGTCAAATGTACCCATGATATCAGTGAAAAATCGCTCATTTCCAAAAGTCTTTTCGATAAATGTTGCTTCCCCCAGTGCAAGCATCTCTGGTGTCACTTTCATACCGCTTACTTGTGATGCGATTCTTGCATTCAGCATGGGGGGGTTCACATACTTCTCTTTCGGTGGCGTATACACGTATTCAAAGCCCTTTTGATACAGTCCGACGAAAATGCCCCCTGCCAGCAGGAATAAACCACATCCAATGAAAAGCATTTTCGAATTTGACCACTTCCGCATCTTTTTCTCCCTCCTTTTCCATATACCTACTATTTGACAGCCCTCTGCCCTCTATACAAAAAACCGTTTTCGCTGCAATTGCAGGCGAGAAACGGCTTTGTAGGTATTTCAGTATAGAAGAAAGGATACGGATCGAACTGCTTAGGAAATCGATTGGCCTGCCAACAGTTTTTGCAAATCATCCGTGATCACTTCTGGTTCTGTACGCGCAGGATATTGCTTCAGTACGTTGCCATTCGCATCCACAAGGAACTTCACGAAATTCCACTCGATCTCACCTGTCCGGTAAGGTTCTGGCACATGATTTACCAAATGAGTAAACAGCGGATGGGCATGCTCCCCTTTTACATCGATTTTCGCAAACAACGGAAACGTCACCTGATAATTGATCTCGCAAAAGCTTTGGATCTCCTCATTGGTTCCGGGTTCCTGATTCATGAACTGATTGCTTGGGAAACCAAGTACTTCAACACCTGCATCTTTGAATGTTTCGTAGATTTGTTGCAATCCTTTGTAATGTGGTGTGAGTCCGCATTTACTGGCCGTGTTGACAATAACAAGGATCTTTCCTTTATAGTCCGCCATCGATTTTTCTTCATTACGGATCGTTTTTACCTTGTAATCATAGATAGACATCAGGGTATTCTCCTTTGTTCTGTAAATTTAAATTGTGCACAATTTAATTTCGTTGTACTTATTTTATTTTCTTCCATTGCTTTTGTCAATTCCATACATGCAATTTATTTAACACTTTGATCATTCGTTCTCATAAGAAAGAAAGAGACCATCCGCCTCGCATGGATTGCGAGTGGTATGGTCCCTTCTGTTACAGGAAACAAAACATTACTTGGCTGCTGGCACTTTTTCTTGCTCGACAACCGTTTTCTTTGCTGTTTCCTTCTTGCTGCCTTTTTTCTGGCTTTGCTCAAAGGCGAGCAAGATCGCTTCCTGACGTCTCATTCCGGACTTCTCCAGTTCTTCAATCGTCAGCACAATTTGCTTGTAATCCTTTGGAATCACTTTCACGAACTTGCTTACCGTCTGTTCCCATTGCTCAAGCAGTCTTTGCGCTTTCGGACTATCGGTGTAAGCGACGTGGTTTTGCAGCAGTGTTTTTACTTCTGCAATGTCGCGCTTCTCAGTCAATTTCTCGATCAACACCATTTCTTTATTGCACAGTTTTTCAAATTGGGCTTCGTCCTCAACCAGCACGTACGCTGTACCTCCAGACATCCCCGCCGCAAAGTTTTTGCCTACGGAGCCAAGAATCACGACGCGCCCGCCAGTCATGTACTCGCATCCATGGTTACCGACGCCTTCGACCACAGCGGTTACACCACTGTTACGAACGCAGAAGCGCTCTCCTGCCACTCCATTGATGTAAGCTTCACCTGCTGTTGCCCCATAGAATGCAACATTTCCGATAATAATGTTGTCCTCTGGTGCAAACAAGGCATTCGCTTTCGGAGACACGATGATTTTTCCGCCTGACAAGCCTTTTCCGACATAATCATTCGCGTCTCCTTTCAACTGAATGGTGATTCCTCTCGGTACGAATGCCCCCAAGCTTTGACCAGCAGATCCTTCGAGCTGCAGACGAATCGTATCCTCAGGAAGACCATGCTGTCCGTAGCGCTTGGTTACTTCGCTTCCCAGAATGGTTCCGGTCACGCGATTGATATTGCTGATCGGCAGGGAAACCTCTACAGGAATCTGCTTATCGATGGCAGGTTTGCAAAATTTCAACAGGGTAGTCTTATCCAGTGTTTCATCCAGCTTATGGTCTTGTGGACGCTGATAGAACTTGCCCACATCTTCTGCTACTTTGGGTTGATACATGAGTGCGGAAAGGTCGAGATGCTTCGCTTTCCAATGCTCCTTCGCCTTTTGGTTCATGGTCAGTACTTGGCTTTGACCGATCATTTCTTCGATCGTATGGAACCCTAGCTCTGCCATGATTTCACGGACTTCCCGTGCTACAAAGCGCATGAAGTTGACCGTATGCTGCGGATCTCCCTTGAATTTTTTGCGCAAATCCGGATTTTGTGTCGCTACCCCTACTGGGCATGTATCCAGGTGACATACACGGGCCATGACACAACCGATGGAGACCAGCGGTGCTGTCGCAAATCCGAACTCTTCAGCGCCGAGCAGTGCAGCAACGACTACATCGCGTCCAGTCAGCATTTTTCCGTCCGTTTCTACGACTACGCGATCACGCAGCTGGTTCAACAGCAATGTCTGGTGCGTTTCTGCAAGCCCCAGCTCCCAAGGCATACCGGCATGCTTGATGCTCGATTTTGGCGATGCCCCGGTACCGCCGTCATGACCACTGATGACAATCACATCGGCAAGGCCTTTTGCCACACCGGCTGCAATCGTCCCTACACCTGCTTTCGATACCAGTTTTACGCTGATGCGCGCTTTGGGATTGGCGTTTTTCAGGTCAAAAATCAACTGTGCCAAATCCTCAATCGAGTAAATATCATGATGCGGCGGAGGTGAAATCAGCCCTACCCCAGGGGTCGAACCACGAACCTCTGCAATCCACGGGTACACCTTGTTTCCTGGCAGTTGTCCGCCTTCACCCGGCTTCGCCCCTTGCGCCATTTTGATTTGAATTTCCGTTGCATTCACCAGGTAGTGGCTCGATACGCCAAAGCGTCCGGAAGCCACTTGTTTGATTGCACTGCGGCGTGAATCTCCATTCTCATCCATCTGGTAGCGCTGTGCATCTTCTCCGCCTTCACCGCTATTGCTCTTGGCGCCAAGACGATTCATGGCTATCGCCAATGTCTCGTGCGCTTCTTTGCTGAGGGAACCGTACGACATCGCTCCGGTTTTAAAACGGTGTACGATGGAGTCAACCGATTCTACTTCACTCAACGGGATCGGTTTGCGATCGGATTTGAAATCGAGCAAGTGACGCAAGAAGACAAACTTCTCCTCATTCACCAACTGCGAATACTGCTTATATTGTTCGTAGTCCCCTTCACGGACAGCCTTTTGCAGCGCATGAACGGTTTTCGGGTTAAACAGGTGGTATTCACCGTCTCTTCTGAATTGGAAGTCGCTTCCTGGCTCCAGTTTCTCTGCTTGCTGATCTGCTGCAAATGCTTTTTCATGACGCATCAGCGTTTCCTCAGCAATGACCTGGAGTGTGATCCCGCCAATTTGCGAAGAAGTGCGGGTGAAATAGCGATCGATCACTGACTGATCGATACCAACCGCTTCAAAGATTTGGGCGCCGCGGTAGCTTTGAATCGTGGAAATGCCCATTTTGGACATGACCTTGACGACACCTTCAACGGCTGTCTGCAGATAGATCTGTGTCGCTGCCTCCAGCGTTGTCTCCTTGATTTGCTCGGCTTCAATTAATGCTTGAATGGAATCAAGCGCCAAATATGGGTTTACGGCATCTGCACCGTAACCAATCAACATGGCAAACTGATGCACATCGCGGGGCTCCCCTGACTCCACCAACAAACTTGCTTTTGTTCGCGTACCTTCACGGACCAAATGGTGATGGAGACCACTTACGGCAAGCAAGGCAGGAATAGCAGCATGCTGATCACTCATTTCACGATCGGACAAGATCAGCAAGCTGTAGCCTTCCGCGATAGCGAGATCCGCAGCGGCGAACAATGCATCCAAAGCTGCTGCCAGTTCTTTCTCTCCTCCCCCCGCAGGGAACAAGATCGGCAATGTTTTCGCCTGGAATTTCTCCTCATTATGGTGACGAAGGACGGCCAGCTCCTGATTGGAGAGCAATGGAGACTGCAAACGGATGCGGTGGCAATTGCTTGCATCCGGCTCCAATAAATTGCCTTCTGCCCCGAGGAAAGAAAGCGTCGACGTCACACAGGCTTCGCGAATTGCGTCGATCGGCGGGTTCGTCACCTGCGCAAACGACTGCTTAAAGTAGTTGTAAAGCAGCTGAGAGCGATCAGATAGTACCGCCAGCGGCATATCAATCCCCATCGAACCGATTGGATCTTTGTGCTCGACGACCATTGGGGTAATGATTTTACCAATCTCTTCTTGCGTGTAACCAAACGCTTTTTGCCATGCAAGCAGTTTCTCACCTTCAAGCGCAGCTGGAGCTTTGCTCTCAGGGAAATCGGCAAGAGTGACCACGTTTTCTTTTACCCATTCCTGGTACGGTTGTTCGTTGGCGATACGTTGCTTAATCTCTTGGTCAGAGACGATGCGGCCCTCTTCCAGGTCTACCAGCAGCATACGCCCTGGGCTCAGTCGTCCTTTTTGCACGATTTTCTCTTCCGGAACCTCCAGAACACCTACCTCGGACGAGAAGATGATGGTATCATCGGAGGTAACATAATAACGAGCGGGACGCAAGCCATTACGGTCCAGAATCGCCCCGATCTGCTTTCCGTCAGTGAACGAAATCGCGGTCGGTCCATCCCATGGCTCCATCAAACTGCTGTGATATTCATAAAACGCCTTTTTCGCCTCATCGATCTGATCATCCTGATCCCAAGGCTCAGGAATCAACATCATGGCTACATGCGGCAACGAGCGGCCTGCAAGCGTGAAAAACTCGACACAGTTATCCAAAATCGCGGAGTCGCTGCCTTGCATATCGATAACAGGCAGTACTTTTTCCAGATCCGCGCCGAATGCTTTGGATTGAAACATTTTTTCCCGCGCCGTCATCCAGTTGATATTCCCCTGAAGCGTATTGATCTCCCCGTTGTGAATCAGATAACGGTTCGGATGGGCGCGCTCCCAGGTCGGAAACGTATTGGTGCTGAAACGAGAGTGTACAACGGAAAACACGGAGGCAAACGTTGGGTCCTGCAAATCCAGATAGTAGGCATCCAATTGGCCTGGTGTTAATAATCCTTTAAAAACAATGGTGCGGCTAGACATCGATGCCGCATAAAAGCCTTCCGTTGCAACCCTCTCCATTTGCTTGCGGATCACATATAATTTACGTTCGAAGGCAAGGGAATCAGAGTACTCGGCACTTGCCCCGATAAATACTTGTCGGATATAAGGTTGGCTGGCAAGCGCTGTTTTTCCCAGCTTGGTAGCATCTGTCGGGACGGTTCTCCAGCCCAACAACTGCTGACCTTCTGCCTCGATAATGGCTTCCAGCTGTGCTTCATATTGAGAGCGGAGGGTTTCATCCTGTGGCAGGAACAACATGCCGACTCCGTATTTGCCCTTTGCCGGCAGGGTAATGTTCAACGCCGCACATGCTTTGACAAAAAACTCATGCGGAAGCTGCGTCATGATCCCTGCACCATCACCAGTTTCCGGGTCACTTCCCTGACCTCCGCGGTGCTCAAGCTGGCAGAGGATTTGCAATCCATCTTTGACAATCTGGTGTGTTGCCTGCAACTTCAAGTTAGCAATAAATCCGATCCCACAAGCATCGTGTTCGAACATGGGATCATAGAGACCTTGCTTCGTTGGAAGTCCTTTCATGGTCATGGTATCCACTCCTTCTCTCTATCTCTCGATTCTGAACTACCGGTCTTTTTTGAATATTCCGTCTCCAAGACCTGAACATTCGCTCCCCCTGCACATCCATGCGAGAGGTTTTTTGTCAGCAAAATGTTCTTCGCTATAGTTAACATTTTAGTTTGGTCAATTCATACAAACAATATATAATTTGTGTAAGAACAATCGCAAAACGAGATGAATTGGGAATGAGGGGGGATTTGCGTGGAGCTTCGCCAGCTGCAATACTTTATCGAAGTGGCAAAAAGAGAACATGTGACGGAAGCATCGCATGCGCTTCATGTGGCCCAATCAGCCATCAGCCGCCAGATCGCCAATCTGGAAGCAGAGCTAGGTGTTCAACTTTTTATTCGTGAAGGGAGAAACGTCAAGCTGACGGTGGTTGGAAAGATCTTCCTGGAGCATGCCAAGATGGCGATCAATGAGATTGACAAAGCGAAACAAAAAATAGAGGAATTTCTCGATCCGGAGCACGGGACGATCCGTGTCGGCTTCGCCAGCAGTCTGGCTGCGAATCCTCTGCCGACTGTCATATCCGCATTTCGTGCTCGGTACCCGGATATCGGATTTCAATTGAAGCAAGGATCGTACAAGCATCTGATCGATTGGGTGATTACCGGTGAAATCGATATTGCTTTTCTCGGTCCAGTCCCTACTCATGTGAAGGAAGTAAAAAGCCAGATCTTTTTTGCCGAGAATATCATGGCACTGCTGCCGACCAAGCATCCTTTGGCCGAGCAGCCCGCGATCCGACTCAGCCAATTGCAAAACGATACATTTGTCCTCTTCCCACCGGATTTTATATTGCGGGAAATCGTGGTGAATGCTTGTGCACAGGTTGGCTACAAGCCAAGGGTATCTTTTGAAGGCGAAGATATCGATGCAATCAAGGGCTTGGTTGCTGCCGGACTAGGCGTGACCTTGCTGCCGGAGGTTACTTTGATCGATAATATGCCTCGTGGCACAGTGAAGCTGCCAATCAGTGAACCGAATGTGACGCGGACCGTAGGGATTATCAGTCCGAACAATCGTGAGCTGCCCCCTTCCGAAAAACTGTTTTATGATTTTCTGAAAGAGTTTTTCCAAGTGTTGAATAAATTCAGTTATTAGAAAAAAGAGCTCCCCCTTTGTTAGGAGGAGCTCTTCGCATTCGATTGTACTTTATCAATCGTTCTTACTTGAAAGACTCACTGCGGTATACCTCTTTCCCTTCAAAGAGCGTCCACAGTACTTTCGTTTTGTTAATTTCCGTTTCCGGAATTTTGAACAGGTTTTTGTCCAATACGACCAAATCTGCTTTTTTCCCTACCTCGATCGAACCTGTAATGTCATCCACAAAGTTTGCATAGGCTCCATTAATGGTAAAGCTGGCGATCATGTCATCCAAGGTTGCTCGTTCGCTTGGATTTGCGACATCCGCTAATTCCGTTTTTCCCTCCTCGATACGGGTCACGCCTTGCTGAATGCCATAAAGCGGTCCAAACTCCTGAGTGACAATATAGTCACTTCCAGAAGCCATCACTACCCCTGCATTGATCAAGCTCTTCATCGGGTACTCTTTATCTGCGCGTTCTTTCCCCAGATATGGTACCTCGATTTCCTCATAAAACCCTGGCTCCTTCAAAAACCAGAACGGCTGAGGAACCCCTACCGCTCCCAGATTTTTAAAGCGCTCAATATCCGAAGGGTTCAGCAGTTGCAGGTGAACGACCGAGTGGCGGGAATCTCTTTTGCCATTTGCTGTCTGGGCAAACTCAAATCCATCCAGCGTGATTCGTGTCGCCGCATCACCGATGGAGTGAACATGCAGCTGGAAGCCTTCTTTGTCTGCAGCAGCAACCGTCTCGTTATACACCTTTGGATCCCAGATCAATTGTCCATTGGTATGTTTGTGCTGATAGGGTTCTTCCAAATAACCGGTCGCCCCCTCCACGACACCGTCCAGAAACACTTTTACAGCATTGATTTGAAAATGAGGCCATTTATTTTCTTCACGAAGCTGGACAAATTGTGCGATTTGCTCAGAACCTTTATTCGGATCGGCCGTAATCGCATTGCGGAAGCGTACGGTCAGCTTGTCTTGCTTAGACAGCTGTTGGTAGGCTTCCAGCACATTCGGATAGCGCAGCAAGTCTGGGTCACGGGCAGTCGTGACTCCGCGCTCCGCTGCAAGCTCCTGATATTTCATAATTCCATTCATATATTGCTCAGTAGTCAGACCTGGGATTTTCTTCAGCACAAGATCCATTGCTTTTTCCCGGAGCGTTCCCGATGGTTCTCCGGTCACAGGATCACGCTCGATCACTCCGCCCTCGGGGTTCGTTGTGTCCTTTTTGATCCCAGCCAACTCCAATGCCTTTGAATTCACCCAGAGTGAATGTCCGTCATCAGAAGTTAACGCTACCGGAATATCTTTCACAATTTCATCCAGCGCTTCTTTTCTCGGACCTATTCCTGTCGCGACGGAATTCGTCCAGCCTCTGCCCTGAATCGCCACTTCATTCGGATGCTCCGAAACGAAGTTTTTGACGACCTGTTGATATTCTTCGATGCTGCCTGCGTCAAAAAGATCAACGGTGTAGATGAGGCCGGTTGTTTTTGAGGCATGCGTATGGCTGTCGACAAACCCGGGAAGCACCATCTTCCCATGCAGATCGACAACCTTTGTGTTCGGTCCCTTGTAAGACTTTACACCGTCTTGGGAACCCACATAAATGATGGTGTCTCCTTTTACTGCGATGGTCTCTGCCCAGCTTCTGTTTTTATCTACGGTGTATATCGCTCCGTTTTGCAGAATCAAATCGGCTGCTTCCGCTTTTTTTGGGACATCAGCGGTTTGCGCATACACTGAAGCCGGAGCAAGCAGAGCAGCCACGAGCGCAACGCTTGCTAGTTTGTTGATGAACATCCTAATCCCCCTTTTTCCATGTATATTTCTGTATAAAATTACAGAACTTTTTCATCATAATAAACTAGCAGATAATTGGCAATTGTTCTAAAAGAAAAAAAGACCAGAAACGCAAAGTCTCTGATCTGTTCATTGGTGATCGTTTACAGATTAAGGTCGGTATACTTAAAGTAAGCACCGCCCAGTGGGAAGATGATGAAGTCTTTTACCTTGTCGTTTTTGATATAAGGGTTGCCTCGGAAGTTGATCGGAGCCAGAGGCATTTCTTCCATGAGCAAGGTTTCTGCCTGCAGCAAAATGTCCTTGCGTTTTGCCAAGTCAGGCTCGTGATAGCTTTTGTCGATCAGGTCTTTAAATGTGGGGTTCTCCCAGTTGGGATGATTGTTTCCACCTGATCTCTCACGGAACATTTCCAGGAAGTTGATCGGATCGTTGAAATCGGCTCCCCATTGGAAGCGGATCAGGTCAAAGTTGCCTTGGGAACGCATCTCTTGATACACCTTCAACTCCGCAGTATATAGATCCACTTCGACGCCAAGATTTTTGCGCCACTGATCCTGCAGTGCTTCGGCCATTTTTTTGTTCACATCGGTAGAATCAAAGGTGTACGTCACTTTCGGGAATGTTGAGATGCCCAGCTCCTTCATCCCCTCGGCGAGCAGCTGCTTCGCTTTTTCCTTGTCCTCCTTAAAGTAGCCGTCCTGTTTCAGTCCCATGGATGTAGGTACCCACCCATACGCTGCAGGCACTCCGGTTTGCAGGATGTTGTCGATCAGAGATTGGCGATCGATCGCGTACGCAAAAGCCTGACGAATCTTTTTATTGGAGAATGGCGGTTTCTCCGTATTGAACACGACGGATTGCGTGCCTGGGTTCTGCGCTACCATCAGTTTGCCTTCATCCTTGAGTTTTTGAATCGCGTCCGGAGGCAAAGTGGAGGCCGGGTATCCGCCCCAATCCAGATCGCCATTTTCAAACATGGAAAGGGCGGTATTGTTATCGTCGATCATGGAGATCTCGATGCGATCAAGCTTGACGTTGTCCTTGTCCCAGTAATTCGGATTTTTTACAAACACGATTTTGCTCTTATGCTCCCACGTCTCCATATTGAATGGGCCATTTCCCACAATGGTTTTGGCTTCCGCTGCCCATTGCGGATTGCTTTCGAGCGTCTTTTGATGAAGCGGGAACAGCGTCGGGAAGAATGTCAGCTCCCGGAAGAATGGAGTTGGTGCCTTTAGCTGGAACTCAACGGTGTAGTCATCCAGCGCCTTCACCCCGACATCATCAGCCGTACCTTTTCCCGTGTTATATTCTTCTCCGCCTTTTATGTAATAAAGCTGATAAGCATACTCCGAAGCTGTTTTGGGGTCGAGATTGCGTTTGATCGCATAGACGAAGTCATGAGCCGTAACCGGATCTCCGTTGCTCCACTTCGCTTCTTTGCGGATTTTAAACGTGTATTTCGTAAAATCTGGAGTATTCTCAAAGCTTTCCGCCGTAGCGTTGACCAACTCTCCTTTCAAATCATAGCTGGTGAGGCCTTCAAAACAGGCATAAATCATATCAAACGAATCAGCGTCCACCGCAATACCCGGGTCGAGCGATGGCGGTTCACTGTTGATGCTCCAGTGCAGCACCTTTGGCTCATTCGATGCTGGTTGCTTGTTGGCTGCTGGTGCTGCTTGCTCGCTTGTCGCGTTTCCCTGAGTGTTCGTACTACAGCCTACCAATCCTCCCAGACTGAGAGTTAGACAGGTCATTACGGCAATAGCCTTTTTCACAATCATCCCTCCTTATTTTCAGAAAAGTTTATCAAATAACAGAAAGAAAAACCACCAAATCTTATAAATATACAAAAAAATCTGCTACACCTTCGTTGAAAGGAATAACAGATTCATAAATTGGGGGATAACTTTATTGATCTTTCATATATCTCAAAAACCAATCATTCGCTAGTCTTGTCAATTCATCCATATGTTCATGAAAGCGATGCGTTGCCCCTTCGATTACTTCCAGTTTTGAGTCGGGAGAAAGCAACGCCATGGCTCTTTGGGATCGTTCCAACAATTG
>DASQNU010000268.1:0-8199 GCA_035644815.1 Bathyarchaeia archaeon
GTGAAACAGATCCACGTCAGCATCGGGGATCAGGTAAAAGCGGGGCAGCCGTTGGTTACGCTGGACGAGCAAGAAGCCAGCATCCAGCTGCAGCGCTCCCAAGCATCTCTGTTATCCGCACAGGCGAGATATGCCGAGGTGGTGGAAGGTACGCCTGAAGAAACCGTAAAGCAGACACAAAATACGCTCGCAGAAATGCAGAACAAGTATAACGCTGCAAAAAAAGAATTGGAACGGACCGAAGCGCTCTACAAGGAAGGCGCTATTTCTGTGGCCGAGTATGAGCAGGCAAAGGATGCGCTGGTCAGTGCAACCACGAGTCTGGAAAACCAAAAGCAAAAGCTGAAAACGGACCAAAAAGGACCTACCAAGGCAGAGCTGGATTCTGCTACGGCCACTTTGAAGCAGGCGCAGGCTGATTATCAGCTGGCTCAGCTGGATGCGAGCAACCTGGTGGTGAAAGCACCGATCGATGGCATCGTCGGAACTTTGCCGATTACGGTGGGCAGCAATATTTCTACAAGTACGGAAGTGACGACATTAATCAATCTGTCCACCATGAAGGTGAAAACGCAGGCAACCGAGTCCCAAGTCGGCATGTTCAAAAATGGGCAAACCGTCGATGTCCAAATTCCTTCTGCCGATGTGAAGACAAAAGGAACCATTACCTCAGTTAGTCCATTGGCCGACGATACGAAATCTTATCCGATCGAGATCCAGATTCCGAATCCCGATCTTACCTTAAAAGTAGGCATGATTGCGTCTGTAGAGATGACAGGAGAACTACATAAAGCGTTGGTCGTGCCGCGCGAGGCAGTCATTTCCCAAAACAAAGGAAACTTTGTGTTTGTCGTTGAGCAAGACAAGGCGAAGCAGGTACATGTGGAGCTGGGCGAATCCGATGGTACCAAAGTAGAGATTCTGAAAGGGTTGACGGGTACAGAAACCGTTGTCGTAAAAGGCCAGAATACACTTTCAGATGGTTCTACCGTAACCGTGATCGATCCAAATCAGCCTGTGAACACCCAAGGCCAAAAGGGCAAGCGTCAGCAAAACGGTCAAGGAAATGGCCAACAGCAACGACAAGGGCAAGGCAATCCGGGGGCAGGCGGTCAACAACAACAGCCGCAAGTCATCCCTCAAGGGTAGGTGAACCCCATGCATATATCTGATCATGCCATTCGTCGCCCCGTAACCGTAATGATGGGTGTCCTCATTGTGATCATTCTGGGGGTCATCTCGTTAAACCGGATTCCGATCGACTTGTATCCCGATATTGAGATTCCGACACTCGCGGTTTCCGCCAGTTATTCTGGTGTTGGTCCTGAAGAAATGGAGAATCTGGTGACCAAGCCGTTGGAACAGGCTGTTTCTACAGTGGCCGGCATCAAATACGTACGATCCACTTCGCGTGAAGGGTCTTCACAAGTTATTGTAGAGTTTGATTACGGTGCGGATCTGGACAAAGCGCTCACCGATATTACGCAAAAGGTAGAGCGGGCCAAACGCTCCTTGCCTGATGATGTCGAGTCCCCAACCGTCATGCAGTTTGACCCGAACAGCACACCGGTGCTCACGATGGCGATCTCCTCCAGCATGGGGGCGGATCAATTACGTTCGCTGGTGGAAGAACAAATCGTGCCGTTTCTTGAACGAGTAAATGGCGTCGCTTCAGTAACGGTTTCCGGCGGTTTGGAACGAGAAGTGAAAATTTTAATCGACAAAAGCAAGCTGGAGCAGTACGGACTCACCCTTGCCAGCATTAATCAACAATTGAATAACCAAAACAGTGACGCTGCTGGCGGAACGATCTCCGAAGGCGGGACGTCCTATACGGTTCGTTCCATCGGGAAATTCAAATCAATCGATGATATTCGCAAGGTGTCCATCCCCCTCCAAGAGGGCCAGATCTTCCTGGAAGACATTGCGGTCATCACCGATGGCTATAAAGATGTTTCCATCGAAAGCACGATGGATGGAAATCCGACGGTAACCTTGACCATCATGAAGCAATCCGGAACCAATACGGTAGCGGTTGTCGATGGTATCAATGAAGAAATGGAAAATATCAAAAAGAACCTGACTTCCAATATTTCCGTGATGAACATTTCCGACCAATCGGAATATATCCGCCAATCGATCAACACCTTGGTGCATGATACCTTGATCGGGGGCGTGCTCGCCATCCTGATCATCTGGATCTTTTTGCGGAGTGTCAGCAATACCTTGATTATCGGTACGGCGATTCCGATTTCCGTCATCGCGACTTTTGCGTTGATGTTTTTCACCGACATGTCCATCAATACGATGAGTCTTGGCGGTTTGACGCTTGGGATCGGGATGATCGTGGATGACGCGATCGTTGTCCTCGAGAATATTCACCGCCACCGCGAGACCGGGCTGCCAATCAGAGAGGCAGCGGTCAAAGGGACAAAAGAAGTGGCGATGCCGGTTATTGCTGCTACCTTAACGACCGTGGCCGTATTCTTCCCGATTGTCTTTGTGGAAGGCGTAACGGCACAGCTTTTCAAAGACTTGGGTATTACCGTGTCCTTTGCTCTGTTGGCGTCGTTGATCGTGTCGCTGACTGTGACGCCGATGTTAACGGCAAAATGGACGTCGGCTCATGTGAAGCATACTGCTGAGCATCTGGAGAAAAAGGAGAGCAAAATGCTTGCCTTTTATCGGAGAGTGCTGGCATGGTCGCTCGGCCACCGCAAATCTGTCGTGGCTATCGGCTTGGCTACCCTCGTAGCAGGGGTAGGGCTCGTGCCGTTTATCGGTTCGGAGCTGATGCCTTCGGGAGATCAGGGACAAGTGAATATATCCATTTCCCTTCCAAATGGTACCGAGCTGGGGAAAACGAGAGAAGTGCTCACCAAAGCCAATGAAATCGTCTCCCAAGTACCGGAGGTCGAAACGATTTTCGCAAGCTTGGGGAGCGGGAATGCGACCCGCGGCAATAACGCTTCGACGAACCAGGCATCGTTTTTGCTGATCTTGTCGGATGAGTCGCAGCGAGACAGGACAACGGCAGAGGTCGTGGAAGATTTGCGCACGCAGCTGAATCTTTTCCCAGGTGCGAGATTGCGGGTAAGTGAAACAGGCGGAATGATGATGCCGGGTCTTGGCGGCGGCGGTCAAAACGCGCAAGGCGGAACATCACCGATCTCCTTTGCGATTCGCGGGAATGACGCGGATACGCTGAAGGACGTAGCAGAGCGTCTGACTGCTGCGATTAGCGAGGTAGAGGGCGTCCGGGAAGCCGATAATACGCTGGAGGAATCCCGTCCGGAAATCCAGGTCGTGCTCGATCGGGTGAAAGCGGCAGCACTCGGTGTCACCCAATCCTCTCTATCCAGTGCCATTCAGACAGAGCTGAGAGATCAGGTAGCGACGAAAATCGAGCGTGACGGTACAGAGATTGATGTCACTGTCACGTATGAAAAAGAGCAAGAACCAACCATGCAGGATATTGAAAATCTGACACTGACCACCTCCAAAGGTGAGGTCGTGCAGGTGAAAGATGTGGCTACCGTGGCATTGGCCAGCGGTCCTCAAACCATCCAACGCTACAACCAAGCCAGGGTCGTGAACGTGACGGCAAGTACAGCGCCGAACGTTGATTTGGGAACCGTAACGGAAAGAATCAATCAAGTGGTTGCCAATTTTGCTACACCGCCCGGATATGTCATTGAGCAGCAAGGGCAAAACCAACAAATGGATGAAACGACCAGCAGCATGATCGTGGCGTTTGTCCTGGCGATTGTGTTGGTCTATATCATCTTGGCGGCGCAATTTGAATCGATGATTTACCCATTGTCGATCATGCTGTCCGTGCCTCTGTCGTTCTTCGGGGCAAGCTTCAGCTTGTTCATTACAGGACGTACCTTGAGCATCCCGGCTTATATCGGAATTATCCTGCTGGCAGGGATCGTGGTCCGCAATGCGATCGTCTTGGTTGACTTTATCAACATCTTGCGCCGTGATGGCATGGAACGTACCGAGTCTATTCTGATTGCGGGTCCGACTCGTCTGCGGCCGATTTTGATGACTACGCTATGTACGGTATTGGGTCTATTGCCGCTCGGCTTGGGGCTAGGGGAAGGCGGAGAAAGCCAGGCGCCGATGGCAACTGTGGTGATTGGCGGCTTGCTGTTCTCTACACTCCTTACGCTGGTTGTCATTCCAGTCGTCTATACCATCTTGGATGATTTCGCGCTGCGCTTCCAGCGCCTGACGCGATTCTTCAAGCCAAACCGCAAGCTAAAAACAGCGAGCCTGGAAGAATAGAAGTGTATAATAGAACAAAATGGAACAGGGAAGCTTGGCAGCCGCTGAGCTTCCTTTCCACTATATGAAAGAGGGGAGATCATGCGCATTCTGACGGTAGAAGATGAACGTTCACTGCTCCAGGCCATTTCGGCTGTACTGACCGATGTAGGCTATCAGGTGGATTGTGCAGATCGGGGGGACGAAGGCCTCCTCTTGGCGGAGCGTGGAATCTATGATTTGCTTGTCTTGGATATCATGATGCCTGGCTTGGACGGGCTTACCTTAGTCAGGAAATTGCGGACAAAAGGGATTATGACGCCCGTCTTGTTTCTCACCGCGCGGGATAGTGTAGAAGCGAGAGTAGAAGGGCTGGATGCCGGAGCCGATGATTATCTGGTGAAGCCATTTGCCGTAGAGGAGCTGCTCGCCCGGACCAGAGCGATTCTGCGCCGAAATGGAAAAATCGGCATGGAGGGGGAGCTCTCCTATGGCCCAATCTCGGTAAAACCGAATGAGCATGACGGGTATGTAGACACCCATCCGCTCAAGCTGACGACCAAGGAATACGATTTGCTCACCTACTTTTTGCACAATAAGGAACAAATCCTGACGCGTGACCAGATTTTCGACCGTGTATGGGGGATCGATTCGGATGCCAACTATGGCATTGTGGATTTATATGTACATTATTTGCGTAAAAAATTGGCCGATCACGGCTATGACAATTTTATTCGGACCGTGCGCAATGTCGGATATATCCTGAAGGGACAAAAGGGGAATGTTTAAGAAGACTCGCATTCGCCTGGTGACCCTGAATGTCTTGGTATTTGTGCTCCTGCTCAATGGGCTGGGGTGTGCACTCTATTTCACAATCCAGTTTCGCCTGCTGAATCAGGTCGATCGTGAACTGCTGAATGTCGCAACGAGGATGGCGAATAGCCCTTTTCCTTACTTACGGTTAGAGAAAAGAAGATGGTCCGACGAAGATTGGCGGATGGTGACCATTCTGCGGGATCGACAAGGGGAGATCGTAGGGAAGGAAATTGAAGAATACCTCGATTTGGAGGTCTTGCGGCTGCTGGACAAAGTGAATGGCATGGAGGAAGGCATCGAGACCGTCAGCTTTCATGGACAGACCTATCGGGTGATCACGCTGCCGACTGATAAAAGGGTAGAACGCCCAGGGGGAAATATTGCAATCAAGCAGATCCAGCTGGTCTATAATTTCGAGCCGGAAACGAAGATGCTGGATACCCTGCTCTATGTACTGGCGGCCGGGGGAGTAGTCAGTGTTCTGATTGCCGTAGTGGCAGGCCTTTTCCTAGCGAAGCGGGCATTGATCCCGATTCAACGATCATGGGAAAAGCAGCAGCAATTCATCGCAGATGCCTCTCATGAATTGCGTACACCTCTCTCTGTCATTTTGCTGAATCTGGAACGGTTGTTCCGCAACCCCGACCACACGATTGAACAGGAAAGCGAGCATATCATGGTCAGCATGCAGGAGACGAAGCGTCTGAACAAACTGGTGGCCGATCTGCTTACCTTGGCGCGTTCCGATTCGAACGAGATCCAGATCCTGCGACAGTGGACCCATGTGGGTGAGCTTGTGCAAAAAAGTGTACAATCCTTCCGACCACTTGCCGCGATGAAGGAAATCGAGATCGAGACGCAGATCGATGAGGCATTAGAGACGATGGGAGATCCTGAACGCCTCCATCAGCTGATGATCATCCTGCTTGATAATGCCTTGAAGTATAACGAAGAGCGAGGGAAGATCAACGTATCCTGCCAACGGGACGGAAATTGGGCCACGATCGTCGTGAAGGATACGGGAATCGGCATTTCCAAAGAAGAGCTGCCTTTCATCTTTGATCGTTTCTATCGCGGTGACAAGATGCGTTCCCGCAGCAAAGACGGGACTGGCCTAGGGCTATCCATTGCCAAATGGATCGTGGATGCCCACGGCGGGAAAATTCGCGTGGAAAGCGAAGAGGGCAAGGGAAGCAGCTTTACCGTCACGCTGCCGATAAAAGTAAAAGAGACCGCATAGTAGATCTAGCGAGCCGGATTCCTAAGAAAGCAGTGGGATCTGGCTTGCTGTGTTCTTCCACTTGCATCAGGTGAGAGTTTTCCTTCATTATAAGGATTACAGAAAATCATCGGCAAAGGAGGGGAGCGGAGGCCATGTACAAACTATTGCTCGTAGATGATGAAGCCGACGTACGGGAAGGTTTGATGCAGGAAATCAATTGGCAAGAAGAGGGGTTTGAGGTCGTTGGAACAGCCGAAAACGGGAAAGAAGCGTTAGAGCTGATTGATAAATATATGCCGGATGTCGTTGTCACGGATATAAAAATGCCTTTTATGGACGGCATGCAGCTGTCGGAGGCTGTTCGCAAGCAATATCCAACGACCAAAATCATCATCTTGACCGGCTTCGACGAATTCGAATATGCGCAAAAGGCGATCAAGCTCCATATCGACGAATATGTGTTGAAGCCTTTTTCGGCCCAGGATCTTCTGCAGGCAGTCGATAAGGTAAAAGAGAAGATGGCCGAGGAGATCGCTGAAAAAGAGAATATCCACGCCTTGCAGGAGCATTATCGCGAAAGCTTGCCAGTCCTGCGGGAGGTCTTTCTGGCTTCACTCATCAACCGGGTGCTCCCTGAGAGCCAGATCAGGGAAAAGGCCAGCAACTATCAGATTGATTTGGAGGGCAAGCATTATTTGCTATGCACCATCAGCATGGATCACCCGGGTGAACATGCGCGGTTCTCACCGACGAAGGAGAAAGAGCTGCTGCTGTTTGCCATTCTAAATATCACGGAAGAAGTGATTAACCGCGATCATCGTGCGATCGTCTTTATTCACCAGGATCGGGTCGTGATTCTCATGATCTTTGACGAGGAAAAGCAGCGGGACCTGTTGGGGAATACATTGCCCGTGCTGGAGGAGATCCGGCTGAGTGTAGAAAAATACCTGCGACATACGGTCACAGTAGGTGTCGGCAGCTTGTGCGACGAGCTTACCGAGATTCCGTATTCCTATGAAGGCTCCATCTCTGCTCTCGACTATCGTTTGATTCTCGGGAATAATCGGGTGATTTGCATCGATGATGTCGAGGAACGTTCGGAAGATCAGCTCCGCTTTGATGAGTTGAAAGAGCAGGCCCTCATCCGTTGCTTGAAAGTGGGAACGCTTTCAGAGTTGAAAGAGATCGTGGAAGAGTTGTGCAGTGACATCGCTCATGCTCATGTCTCGATCAAGGATTGCCAAATCTATCTGTTGGAAATCATGACGACGATCCTGAAGGTAGCGAAGAGTGCCCATCTGAATGTAGATGAGATATTAGGCAGCAGCGCGCATTTGTTTGCCGAGATCAATAAGTTTCACACGCTGCAGGAGGCATCGGATTGGATTATCGGTGTGTGTACCAAGATTATGAACAGTATCGCCAACGAGCGCCAGTCTTCGTACAAGCATTTGGTAGAAAAGGCGATTGCTTATACCAAGGAGCATTTTCACGAGAGCGACATCTCGATAAACAAGGTGTGCAGTCATCTGCATATCAGCACCGGATATTTCAGCAGCATTTTTAAGAAAGAAACCAAAATGACGTTTGTCAGCTACTTGATGCAAATCCGCATGGAAGCAGCGAAGGAGTATCTGCGGACAACCGATTTGAAAGCGTTTGAAATCGCTGAAAAGGTAGGGTATGCAGATCCCAATTATTTTAGCTTTTCGTTCCGCAAAATGTACGGCATGTCGCCCAAAGAGTACAAAAACAGCGCTCGAGGGGATTAAATGAAAAAGCAGATACGCGCATTCATCGACCAGTTGAGAATCAAAAGCATCCAATTTATCATTACGGCCTCGTTTACCCTTGTTACCTTATTAGTGATGCTTTTTGTAGGGGTGATG